>CAZILR010000170.1:1331-9111 GCA_964539995.1 uncultured Planctomyces sp. | reverse complement strand
TCGGCAACTCAATTCGCGGCTCGATCCTCCGGAGGCCGGTGGCTACACGCTGCAAGGGATCAGCAGTTCGTGGTGGGATGAGAAACAAGGCTCGCTGCGGCCGGTCTACACGCACGAGTTTGTCCACGGCTATCTGTCGCGAACCTTGCCGCTCTCGACGACCGGCGACTGGCTGCAAGAGGGTCTGGCCGCTCACATCCAACTGGAATTTCATCCGCAAGAAAATCTGAGCCAGCTTGTTCGCGAAGGTCTGAAGTCGTCCAGTGCTCCGCTCATCGAGTTGTGCAGTGGTCGCCCCATCAACACGTCGCGGTACTGGCAGGCGGCGACACTTTGGAAGATGTTTCTCAGTGAGCCGCGTTATCAGTCGAAGCTGAAAGAATTGATGGAACGGCTCGTTACGGCGAATTCGACCGGCCTCGGCCCGCACCTCGATCCGCTGTGGGGCACGGACTTCGACAAGTTGACCGCCGACTGGCAAGCGTTCTGCGAACAGCAGTTTCGACGCGACGATTAGCCGGGGCAGTACTCGTTCCTGGAGTGCGGTGGCTCGACACCGCACTCCATCCATTTGGAATAGCGACACTCAAAAGTCCCAAAGCCGTCACCGTGTTATCCGCCTGAGCTAACGACGACTTCATTGGCGATCAACGTCTTCACTCCGATTGAATGGAGAGCTGCGTCGAGCCGCAGCACTCCAGGGGGCGTACTGCACTCATTTCGCCGCTGGCAGTGCGTCGCACATCTGCAATGCCAGCAGCGGGAACGCCGTGCCGCTGTAGGTGATGAAGTGCCAGGAGTCGGTGTTGAGCGACCGAGTCCACCAGCGACCGGAGGCACGCTGATTGGACTTCAGCCATGCGATTCCTTTTTGAATGCGAGCGTCGGTCGCAGGAACTCCAGCCTCTCGCAAAACGAGAATCGCTAGACCGGTCATGTGGCCGTCGCTCGGTGGAGTGCCGAACTCAGGTTCGTCTTTCAGTTTCTTCTCGCGATTTCCTTTGCCCCATTTGTCGGGAGAGGCGAAGGTGCGAATCGACCAGCCGCCATCCTCTCGCTGCTGTTGGAGGAGCATCGCGATCAACTCTTGTTTGCGAGCGTCATCGACCAATCCAGTCATCCGGCTGTTGGCCCAGAGCAACAACGTGCGGCTGTAGTCGTGCGGAGTTGGCTCGGTTCGCAGATACGTTTTCAGCTTCTCGATCGCGGCGAGATTTTTTTCGTCCTTCGCGTCCGCGATCTTCTTCAACCATCCGGGGGCGGTCGCGGCGGCCATCGCAGCAACCGTGGCTTCGTGAAAGGCGTCCGATTCATACGGCGGCCAGCAATCGAGCGTCCCCCAGGTGCCAGTGTCGAGTTGAATCTCGAACATCAGCGACAATGCTTGCTCGGTTTCAGAAGAGAGGCTCTTTGTGACGTGAGCGTCCCACTCGGCCAGTCCAGCCGCGAGGTAAATCACTTGAGCCGGCCGAGTCGATTGCTTCAGCTTCGCACGGTCTTCGGTTGCAAAGGTCTTGAGAGTCGCCAAGAAAAACTCGCGAGTCGCCTCGCTCGGCTTGCCGAGCTTCGCGGTCAGAGCCGGTCGCACAACCATGTAGGTGCCGTTGGTGTGGCAAGTGATGCACTTCCGCGTTCCGTTCCAGGCGACCGTACCCTTTTCCAGATAATCGAGTGCCAGCGGGATCGAGAGCTTGTCCAGCTTCGCTTCGTCCGCTGCCGCCTTCGGGATTGAGATGTTGTCATGCTCGTACTGCGGTTGATCGGCCGCAGATGCGGAGCTCACGCAGAGCACCGTGGAAAACAACGCACCGAAAAAGCTTCGAACGAAGAGCCGCGTCAGCATGGCGAAATCTCCTGAAACACGGGCGGGAGGATCGGGGGACAACATCCTAATCCGCCCGGCGGTTCGCTCACAATTTCGCGGGCGCGGGTTTATGCTGCCGACCCGCTGGCCTGTTTTGCTCCCGGTCAGCGCCAGCCAACCTGCCAAATCAATCCCCCGAAGGAGCCCGCCATGCGTTTACTTGCCTCGTTGTGTTTGATCGCCGCTCTCACCTCGCCGCTGTTGGCTGGCGATTGGCCGAACTGGCGCGGGCCGAGCTACAACGGCGTCGCGTCAGGAACAGGCTATCCGACGGAATGGAGCGCGGCCAAGAACGTCGCCTGGAAGGTCGAACTGCCTGGCAAGGGGTCGTCCACTCCGATCGTCTGGGGGCAGCACATCTTTTTGACGAGCGGTGCCGATGGGAAGAACGCTCTGCTGGCTTTCAATCGTGACGGCAAGGAACAGTGGCGAGTTGTGATCGGCTCCGAGAAGCCCGGCAAGAACAAGAAGGCATCCGGCAGCAATCCGTCCTGCGTGACGGACGGCGAGCATGTCTTCGCGTACTTCAAGAGTGGTGATCTGGCCTGCATCGATTTCTCCGGCAAGATTATTTGGCAAACGAATATTCAATCCAAGTTCGGCGAAGACACGCTGTGGTGGGATTTGGGAACGTCCCCGGTGCTGACGAAAGCTCATTGTGTCGTGACTGTGATGCAGACCGGCCCGTCGTACCTCGTCGCGTTTGAGAAGGCGACAGGAAAAGTCGCCTGGAAGGAAGACCGAAACCTCGGCGCGCCGGAAGAGGCGGCTCAGAGCTATTCGACTCCGGTCGTACTGAACGACAACGGCAAAGAGACGCTCGTGGTGCTTGGTGCCGATCATGTGACCTCTCACGACGCGGCGAACGGCAAAGAACTGTGGCGCGTCGGCGGATTGAATCCGACAGGACACAAATATTTCCGCTCGATTGCTTCAGCAGTGGTTCACAACGGAATCGTGGTCGCGCCGTATGCCCGCATGGAAACTGTCACTGCGATCAAGCTGGGAGGCAGCGGCGACGTGACCGCCTCGCATGTCGCGTGGATCAAGAAGGGGAACGGCTCTGACGTGCCGACTCCGGCTGCGGCGGACGGCAAAGTTTACGTCTTGCACGATCGTGGCACGATCACCTGCCTGGAGATCGCCACCGGCAAAGAGATTTGGTCCGGCCAAACGGAGAAGAATCGCGCCGGCTTCAGTTCCTCTCCAACGCTCGCGGACGGAAAAATCTACATCACACGCGAGGACGGCAAGACGTTTGTGCTGGCTCAGGGTGACGAGTTCAAGGTGCTCGCCGCGAACGAACTCGACGGCACGCAAACCGTCGCCACGCCAGTCTTCGTCGATGGCAAGATTCTGATCCGCACCGACACGCATCTTTTCTGCATCGGCAACTGAAATGATTTGGAGAATGGGCACTCCTGCCCGTCACGCACGGCAGCAAACACAGGTCGGGCAAGAGTGCCCAACCTCTGACGTTCCACACGGGAGTTGATTCATGCGATTCGCACTTCGGCTGACTCTGCTTGGCTTCTGTTTGATGACGACTGCTCTTTCTGCTGGCGATTGGCCGCACTGGCGCGGGCCGGATCGCGACGACGTTTCCAAGGAAACTGGCTTGCTCAAGGAATGGCCGAAGGAAGGCCCGCCGCGTGTGTGGGTCAATCAGGATGTCGGTCTCGGTTACGCCGGCGTCGCGATCGTCAACGGCAAGTTGTTCACGATGGGTGCTCGCGAGGATACCGAGTTCTTGATCTGCCTCGACGCGAACGACGGCAAGGAACTCTGGTCAGCACAGATCGGGTCGCGGCTCGGCAACAACTGGGGAGACGGCCCGCGCGGAACGCCGTCGGTCGATGGTGACCACGTCTACGCGATGGGTGGCCAAGGAACTTTGATCTGTGCGCAGATCGCGGACGGCAATGTCGTCTGGACCAAATCGATGTCCGAACTGGGAGGCAAGAAGCCTGGCTGGGGCTTCTGCGAGTCAGTCACCGTGGATGGCCCCCGCGTTCTCTGCACTCCGGGAGGTAGCGAAGGCTCCATCGCCGCACTCAACAAGCAAAACGGTGAAGTGCTCTGGCGATCCACTGACGTGACGAACGGCGCGCAGTACGCTTCGGTCGTCCCCATCGAACACAACGGCAAGCGACAGTACCTGCAACTCTTCACGAACTCGTTGGTCAGCGTCGAAGCCGACACCGGCAAGCTGCTCTGGAAAACCGACTGGCCCAACGGGCGCACGGCGGTCATCCCGACTCCGATCTTCCATGACGGCAGCGTCTTCATCACGTCCGGCTACGGAGCTGGTTGCAAACTGGCAAAGGTCGGACCAGACAACCAAGTCGAGGATGTCTACGCTCACAAAGACATGACGAATCATCACGGCGGCGTGGTTCGCGTTGGCGACTATCTTTTCGGAAGCTCGGAAAAAACGTGGACCTGCCTGGAATTCAATACTGGCAAAGTCGCGTGGAGCGTCGTACGAAAATTCGGGAAGGGGAGCGTAACCTCCGCCGATGGAATGCTGTACGGCCTCGACGAAGGCACCGGCGAAGTGGTCCTGGTTGACGCCTCACCCGAGGGCTGGAAGGAACATGGCCGCTTCAAGCTGGAGGCTCAATCCGGGAAGCGCAGCCGCCAAGGCAAAGTCTGGACGCACCCGGTCGTCAGCAACGGCAAGCTCTTTCTGCGCGATCAGGAATTCCTGTCGTGCTACGACGTGAAGGCAAAATAATTGCAGTTTCAAAGCCGTACCGCGACCGTGAGGGAGCGGCCATCGCATTTGATTGCAGGCCGCTCCCTCACGGTCGCGCTACGGTGATTACTCTTAATTTGGAAGGGAACTCATGCAACGGACGAAAGAGAAACTGACTCGTGGCGAAGTGGTGCGGTACGCGGCGCTTGGCCGAGTGATGCACCACAACGTGATCAACATGATCGGCTTCAGCGGTGGCTTTGATGGGCCGTGGCTGGACCACGAACACGTTGGGTTCTCGATGGAGAATCTGGAAATCGCGACGGCGGTTGCTCGTAGCCAGAATCTCGATTGCTTCGTCCGCATCGCGCCGACGGACTACGCGCTGGTCACGAAATGTCTCGAAGCCGGAGCCGGTGGCGTGATGGCGGCGATGATCTACTCGGTCGAGCAGGCCGAGGAGTTTGTTCGCTGGGCAAAGTTCGCTCCGCGAGGCAATCGCGGGCTGAACGTCAGTGGCTTCGACGGCCGCTTCACGCTGCTGCCGCTTGCGAAGTTCACGCAGGAGGCGAACGCCAACAACTTCGTCGCGATTCAAATTGAAACGCTCTCGTCCGTCGAATGCGTCGATGAGATCGCGGCGATCGACGGCGTTGATCTGCTGTTCGTCGGGCCGTCGGATCTGAGCCAGGCTCTCGGAGTGACCGGCGACTTCATGCACCCGAAATGCCTGGAGGCCATCGACAAAGTCGCCGCCGCTTGCCGCAAGCACAACAAGCCGTGGGGCGCGGTGACTCCGAATCCCGAACATTGCGAGATGCTGCACTCAAAAGGTTGCCGGATGCTGTCGGTGACGAACGACTCGCGCGTCGTCCAGGCGGGACTCAGCGCCGTGAAGACGAACTTCGCGAAGTTCTTCGCGTAATGCCACCGCCTCATTCGCCGAAACGTAGCCCTCTCGCTCCGCGAGAGGATTGCCGAATGGCGACCGACGCCACTTGCGGAGTACGACTCGGCATGGTGAACGTCACCATGTTCGGCATTCGTCTCGCGGAGCGAGACGGCTACATTCCGCCGCATGAAACGCTCGAACAAATCCGAATACTGGCAGCAGTCCCGACTGCCGTGGCCGTCGCTGGTGTTCTTGATGCCCATGCTGATCGCCTACGAAGTCGGCGTGATCTGGGTCGGAGGCTCCAACGCCGCAGAGATTCGCAGCGGTGCCGACGTGTGGTTGCGCGGTGGCCTGGAGGCGATCGGCCTGGGAGTCGGTTGGTTGCCGCCGCTGCTGGTGATCGTCGGTTTGCTGACGTGGCAGTGGATTGAGCGGCATCCGTGGCGAGTGTCCGCCGAGACGCTCGCCGGGATGTTTGCGGAAAGCGTGGTCTTTGCGTTCCTGCTGCTGCTGCTGGGACAGTTACAAAGTCGAGTCTTTTCGTTGGCGGACACGAACATCGGCGGGATGCGCTGGGTCGCCGCGTTGACGCCCACCGAAGCCGCCACGTTTGCCCGAGCGCTTGGCTATGTCGGAGCGGGAATCTATGAAGAGGTGTTGTTTCGCCTCGCGTTGCTGCCAGCTTCGATCGCTCTGTTGCGCCAGTCAGTGATGCTGCGGAACTGGGCCACGCCGTTGGCAGTGCTCGTCACAAGCCTGTTGTTTTCGGCCGCTCATCATGCCGGCCCCTCGGGCGAGCCGTTCGATCTGTTTCGCTTTTGCTTCCGCACGCGGGCCGGCGGAGTCTTTGCCGCGCTCTTCGTGCTGCGTGGCTTCGGAATCACGGCCGGCAGCCACGCTCTGTATGACTTGCTGGTCGGAGTGCTGCTCGTCGATGCCTGAGCGTCACGGCAGCAAGCCAGTCAGGTCCAGCACGAACGACTGCACCACGCTTTGGCGAGTTCCCCAAGTGCTGCTGAAGATCAACTTCTTGCCGTCAGGTGAGACGGTAGGCAGCGTGTTGCCGTGGTAGAACTTGTTGGCCACGTTCGTGCGATGATGGACCAACTCAATCGTGCCGCCGGAGCCGAACGGGTTGGCGAGGTTGATGGCGATGATCTCGCCGCTGTACTTCGATCCTCGCGTGGTGTCGTTCCAGTAGCTCACGAAGACGTAGCCGGGATTCTGCGTGTTCGTCGCCGTGATGTGCGTCGCGAGGTTCTCGTTCGTCGGTTCGGTGAGCGATTGAAATTTGTTGGTCGAGACGTTGAAGGCCAACACGCTGCCGGCTTTGCCGTTCGCAGTAGCGACCTCGTTCTGCGGAAAGCTGCGGCCGTTGAACTGGCCGCTGACGCCGACCACGAAGACATCGCCGTTGGCTCCGAGCGCGAAGACCGGATGCGACCAGTTGACCGGGAAGTGGCCTTTGGTGCGATCCCCCTTGGATTGAAACGCGTTGTCCGAGACGAGTTCAGGAATCACATGCGAGGTGATCGCGCCGGTCGTGCTGCTGCCGGTTGGATAGGCAACGTCCAGCAGTCGCCACGAGCGAGTTGCGGTCGTCGCGCCGTTATAGACGGTCAGCAAATGTCGGCCATCGGGTGAGAGCCACAAGTTGGCAAAATCCAGCGATTGCGAATACGCCGCGTCCGGCGTGCCGCTGTCCGTCGTAGTCAGCAGCATCGAGGCGACGACCGGATTCACACCGGCCGGGGCGTCGAGTTGCACGATGTAAACGCTGATCGCCTTCGGGTTGGGAGCGGTTTTCGAGACGCCGTACATCGCGGCGTATTCGTGGCCGTTGGCGAACGCGATCGTTGTCTTGGCCGAGAACAGCTTGTTGAACGGCAGCGTGATCGTGTTCGAGACCTGACCAGTGGTGACGTCGTAGCGGACGATCTTGTCGTCATCGGGACCGGCGGCCGGCAAAGACGTGACGATCCCCTCCTCGGTGGCTCCTTTCGCATCAAGCACATTCGCCTGCAGGAATCCGTACTGGATGTTTGGCGTCGCGGGATTTTGGCTCCAGCGATAGTTCGAGGTCGGCAGCGTCGCCAGGAATTGCGGCTGATACGTCGCTCCGTCCAGCACGACGTGATACGTCATCCCCGGATCGTAACTGCGCAGCATCATCAGCGAGCCATCGACGTTCCAAGAACTGTCGGTGACGTACCGCGTGCGCACGGCACTGCTCCAAATGAGCGCTGCGGTGCCGCCGGTGTTGACCGGCAGATTGAGCGGCGTGCCGGGATCGCCGGTGATGCGTGTGATCGGCGTGCCAAAC
>CAZILR010000170.1:0-1231 GCA_964539995.1 uncultured Planctomyces sp. | reverse complement strand
AGGAAGTACGCGAAGCTGACGGCCTGCACCTGACTGACGCGCGACGCGTACGTCGCCGTGCTGACCCACTTGGTCAGAATCTGAACCAGTCCCGCGACGTTGTCGTCGTACTTCGTCGAGCCGCCGAGCACGATGTCGTCATCATTCCCACCGCCGACCGAATCGACGCCGTAACCGCCGATCAGCAGATCCCGCCCCGCACCGCCCAGCACGACGTCATTTCCGACACCGCCCAGTCCAATGTCTGCTCCAGCTCCGCCATCGAGCGAATCGTTGCCAACGTGTCCGATCAGCGTGTCGTTGCCGTCGCCGCCACCGAGCGTGTCGTCGCCGATGCCACCGCTGAGCGAATCGTTCCCCGCGTCGCCGTTGAGCACGTCAGCGAACTGATTGCCGAGCAGCGTGTCGTTGCCGGCACCGCCGTTGAGCGTCACTGGTCCATTGAAATTGCTAGCCACCGAGATCGAGTTCGCGGAGGCACCGCCCGTCAACTCCGCTTGCTCGAAGGAGTAAATCCGCTCGGTCTCGGTTCCGACAACCGCCGAGTTGCTGACGGAAAAGACTGCGGCGTTGCTGGTCTCGACCACACGATCGACTCCGTCGCCTCCGAAGAGCGTGTTCGCTCCCGCACCGCCAGAGATTCGATCGTTGCCGTTGCCGCCATCAATCCGATCAGCCGCAACTCCGCCGATCAATGTGTCGTTGCCGTCGAGTCCGTTGAGCGTCACGACTTTGCTGAACCCACTCGCGTCGATCAGATTCGCACCCGATCCACCGGTCAGCACCGCCGCATCGAGTCCTGAGAGTGTGTCGGTCCCCAATCCCGTCAGTTGGGAGTCCGTCAGCCGGAAATTCACGTCGTCGGTCTCGATCAGCGTGTCGAGAAAAATGCTGCCGATGATCGTGTCGTTGCCGAGTCCACCGGTCAGCGTCGTCGGAATCGTAGCCAACATCGTGTCGAGCCGATTTGCACTCGCACCGCCGACCAGCAACGCGCCTTCGAGGTTGAGCAACGTGTCGGTCCCCAATCCGGTCAGCGTGACCGCCGTCAACGTGAAGCTGACGTCACCGGATTCCGACAGCAGATCACTCGTGCCGATACCGCCATCGAGCGTGTCGTTACCGAGTCCACCGCGCAGCGTGTCGAAGCTGCTCCCTTCACCGAGCAGCATGTCGTTGCCAGCGCCGCCATCCAGCGAATCATTTCCGCTGCCGCCACGGATCAAATCAT
>CAZILR010000169.1:0-9139 GCA_964539995.1 uncultured Planctomyces sp. | reverse complement strand
GAGTCGCACCGCATCGAGTTGCCGGAGCAAACGGATCAGGTCTGGCACGGCTATTTGCCCGATGCGCAGCCGGGACAGCTTTACGGCTATCGAGTGAGCGGCGATTTCAACCCGTCGGGTGGGCACCGATTCAATCCGAATAAAATCCTGCTCGATCCGTATGCGAAGTCGATTGGCCGTGATGTCCGCTGGTCGGACGCGATGTTCGGCTACGTCGTCGGTCATGCGGCTCAGGATTTGTCGTTCGACGAGCGGGACAACGCTGCGGGTGCTCCGTTGGGTGTCGTCGTCAGCGATGATTTCTCGTGGCGCGGTGATCGGAAGCCGAACACGCCGTGGCACAAGACCATAATCTACGAGACGCATGTCCGAGGCTTCACGCAGCAGCACCCCGATGTCCCGGAGGCTCTGCGCGGGACGTATGCGGGACTCGCCACGAAGGGGGCGATCAAGCATCTGCAGAAGCTGGGAGTCACGGCGGTCGAGCTGATGCCGGTGCATCATCACGTCGATGACCGGCACTTGGTCGAGAAGGGCCGCACGAATTATTGGGGCTACAATACGCTCAATTATTTCGCGCCCGACTTGCGCTACGCTTCGGCGAAGTCGCCGCACGAGGCGGTGCGCGAGTTCAAGCAGATGGTGCTCACGCTGCATCGAGCGGGACTCGAAGTGATTCTCGACGTGGTCTACAACCACACCGGCGAAGGGAATCAATTCGGCCCGACGTTGTCTCTGCGAGGCATCGACAACGCCAGCTATTACCGGCTGGCCTACGACCGGCGGTACTACGTCGATTTCACCGGCTGCGGCAACACGCTCAACATGGTTTGCCCGCGCGTGCTGCAACTCATCATGGATAGTCTGCGGTACTGGGTGACCGAGATGCACATTGACGGGTTCCGCTTCGATCTCGCCTCCGCACTGGCTCGCGAACTGCACGAAGTGGACAAGCTCGGTGCGTTCTTCGACATCATTCATCAAGACCCAGTGCTGTCGCAGGTGAAGCTGATCGCCGAGCCGTGGGATCTTGGTCCCGGCGGTTATCAGGTCGGTAACTTTCCGGTCGGCTGGACCGAGTGGAACGGCAAATATCGCGACAACATTCGCCGCTTCTGGTGCGGCGATGGGACCGCCGTGTCGGAGTTCGGGACGCGACTGTGTGGCAGCAGCGACTTGTACGGCCACAACGGTCGGCGGCCGTACGCCAGCATCAACTTCGTGACGTCGCATGACGGCTTCAGCCTGCACGATTTGGTCAGTTACAACCAAAAACGCAACGACGCCAACGGCGAAGAGAATCGCGACGGCGAGCAGCACAACATCAGTTGGAACTGCGGCGTCGAGGGACCGACTGACGATCCGAAAATCATCGCACTGCGAGAACGCCAGAAGCGAAATTTCTTCGTGACGCTGATGCTGTCTCAGGGGGTGCCGATGATTCGCGGTGGCGATGAACTGAGCCAATCGCAGCAGGGGAACAACAACGCCTACTGCCAGGACAGCGAACTGAGCTGGCTGAACTGGGCGCTGTCGCCGCTCGAATGGGAATTCCTGGAGTTCTGCCGGAAAGTCGTGGCGTTGTGGCGCACGCATCCGGTGTTTCAGCGAAGACACTTCTTCCAAGGCCGAGCGATTCGTGGCGGCGACGTTCGCGACATCACCTGGCTGACCTCCAAAGGTCTGCCGATGACCGACGCCGATTGGCATTCGGAGCACGCTCGCTGTTTGGGAATCCTGCTCTCCGGCGATCAGATCGACGAGGCGGATGAGCAAGGCTTGCCGATCACCGACGACACGATGCTGGTGTTGTTCAATTCGTCACCGAATGACGTCTCGTTCGTGCTGCCGGATGCGCCGACGGCCGGAGTTTGGACTGCGATTCTCGACACCGCGAGTGCCAAGGTCCGTTCGACTCGCAAAGCGGCCAGAGCCACGTTGAAGCTCACCGCACGGTCAATGATGGTCCTGCAACTCCGCGAGTCGTTGACACAGCGCGTGCAGCAGGCAGTCACTCGCGTGGTGCGGCGGAAAGCAACGTAGTGCTTTGTCAAAGCCAGGAGCTTGGGATCGATCAATCAGCCGCAGGGCGCTAGCCCCCGGTTCAAACCGGACGCTAGCGCGTTCCGGCTCATTCGCCCAACCCAAGTGGCGACGTGGCTACGAAACCGGCTCGATCGGATTACCGAGTCCTCAGCAGGTTGCTGAGCTGTGAGCTTTGCGAGTTACCGGCACCGATGCGTGGCTCGACAGAGACCGCGATGCCCGCGTTGTTCTTGCTGGCGTCGTAGTTCGCGCCGAAGTGGAACAGGAAGTCGGCACCGACGCGGGTGAGCGTGAACGACTGGCCGCGATTGCGTTCTTCAGCGAGATCGTAAGCCGTGCCGATGGTGCCGATCCATTTGTCGCTCATCGCATAGCTGGCCGAGGCGGTGAGAATCTGGCTGTCCAAGCCTTGGCCTTTCACTTGGCGAAGGCCGGCGTAGAGGCTGCCGCGCGTGCTGCGTTGATTGAGCACACCGACGTTCCACAGTTCCATGCCGCCCGTGAAGGGATCGAACAGACCGTTGGCCAACAGCGACGTCCGTTCGCCAACGTGCCAGGCGTATCGTGCGCCAAGCAGTCCGGCCGTGTCGCCGAAGTTGTCGCGATCGGCATTCGGAAAGAGCGAGGCTTCCAAGTCGAACGTCATCCAGTCCTTCACTCGTTGTCGATCAAACGGGCCGACTTTCGTCTGCCAGCGATTGCGCCAGCCGAGTCGGATGACATGCAGATCATCGACCAATTCGTGCCATGGAGCGGTCACGCTGCTGCCGGCTCCCGAACGAACCGCGAACCCGCGCGGATCGAACTGCGGTGGCAACGTGCCTCCGAACGTGTTCATCAGCAGCCGTTGGCGGAATCGTTCCTGCGAGTTGTCGTCGAACTCGTTCCACTGCGGGATGTCCGACAGATCGCGATTCGATTCGGTCAGCGACCAATCAGCATCGAAGACCATTTTGTGAGCCAAGCCATTGAGGCCAAGGATTCGACTCTGCACCCACGGCATGTACTTCGCGAATTGAATGCTGCCGCGCAGACCCACACTGCCCACCAGCCGGTCGATGCCGTCACCCGTGAAGCTGTTGCTCCAGCCGGCCGCCTCACCCCAGACGTAAGGCACCAAGTTGAACGCCCCAAAATTGAGCGGGGCCGACAGCTCGTGCCGCGTCATCGCGAGTCCGCCGGTCATGTCGGCGTAGTAGGGCAAGGGATCGAACAGATCGCCCGGGACGTTCGGCGGGGCCGCTTGATTGAGCTGCGCGTAGCCGGCCATCGAGTGGCTCGACCACGACAGCCAGCCGCCGAGCAGCGGCTCGCTGAGGAACGTGAAGTCGCCGCGTGGCAACCATTCAGTGTTGTTCTCGAATTCGTAGAGTTGCGGTCGGACGAGCAAGCTCCACTGCGAGTTGCCCCAACTCTGCTGCAAGCCGACGAGCGTCTCGATGTCCTTGCCGGTATCGAACTCGCTCTCGTAGTACTGCTCAAGATGGTTGCGATCGGAGAGGTAGCCGAGTTCGCCGCGCAGCAGGAAACCATCGGGCATGTCTTGCAGATGTCGCCAGGTCAGGCGTCCGCGATTGCTCTCCGGAAAGTTCAGATTGCGACGATCAAGACCGAGGTTGTCGTTGCCAGTGTCGTAGATGTAATTCAGGATTCCATCACCCACCGCGCGTCCGGGCAGGCCGAAGAGATCGTTGGCCACATAGTTGCCGCTCAGCCCGACGTTCGGGCCACGTT
This sequence comes from uncultured Planctomyces sp., assembly GCA_964539995.1. GTDB lineage: Bacteria > Planctomycetota > Planctomycetia > Planctomycetales > Planctomycetaceae > SXKJ01. Next base: position 5,359 of record CAZILR010000169.1, on the reverse strand, counting down.
CGGTGAAGTAGTTGAGGTCCAAGTTCAGAGTCGTCCCCGGCGGTTCCTCGGCACCGAGCAGCGAGAACAAATCCCAGGACGTCCGAAGCTGCACACCGAAAACGCTGTCCGAATTGAGTTCCAAACGCCGGATCGGAATGTTCGGAGCATCGGCGGGACCGGCCACGAACGGCACGAATCCAATCGGCACGTCGCTGGCGAAGGGCGTATCGACGATGAAGGCATTGTTGAGCGCGGTGATGTACGGTACTTCGCGGTAGATCGGTGCGCCGGTCACCGGATCGAAGCGGCTCGAATCAAACCCGCCGCCGATGCGTGGCAGATCGAGCGGCTCGGCGAAGTACGGCTCGACGAAGATGTCGCTGCTCTGGATGCGATACCCCGGCTTGCCGAATGAACTGCCGGAAGTCCAGGCGTTCGATGCGTGAAACTCGTTCCGCGCGTTCTGTCGCAGTCGCTCGGCATGCACGCGAATGCGCTGCCCGCCCAGCTCCGGCGGCTTGAAGGACAATTCGGCGTCAAGCAGCAATCCGCGATCCTCACGAGCGTCGTAGTAGGCCCGCTCGGCTCGCATCACGCTGACTCCTTGCCGCACGACAATGTTGCCTTCGAGGTAGACCTGATACTTCGCGTCCTTCGTTTGCAGGGTTTCGAGATTCGGTTGGTTCGAATCGTTGGCCTCCGTCCAAATCACGACGCGATCGGCGGAGAGGTCGATGACGTCGAAGCGATCGTCTCCTTCGATCACGAGATTCACGCCGCCGGTCAGGATCGAAACCTGTTCGGGCGGAACCGTCGTGTCGGATCGTTCTGAGCGAAGTTCGTAGCCACTCGTTCCGCGTGGCGAGACGCGAATGTGCCGCATCCCGTCACGAGCAGCAGGCGCTCGCAGACTCGGCAGCGATGGCTCCGGTGTGGGAACGACGAATTGCGTTTGAGTCAGCGCGGATCGCTGTACGGCTCGGCGTCGTGTGGTCGCTCGTTGGAACACCGCCTCTTCGTCGAGCTTGGTGCTGGCGGACGTGAATCGGAACTTCGACGCGACGCCACCCCCACGAGTGCTCAACTGCACGAAGGCATTCGGCTGCTGATCCGATTGCCCGATCTGTTCGACACGCACATCGTCTTCCAAATACAGCGCAAGTTTTTCGGTCCCCGATTGGGTTGCCTGCCAGACCACCATTTGCCGCGCGGTCATCACCGTGCTGGCCTGCTGCAAGCGACAGTGGCCGCGAAGGATGAGCACTCGCTGGCCGTCGTCGGTCTTGCCCTCGGTGGCATAGTCGGCCGAGATCGCAATCGGATCGTCAGCAACGGCTTCAACGAGTCCGTTGTCCGCACTCAACTCCGCGCGCAGCAACAGACCGAGCACGCACAAACCCAGTGCGCACCACACGGCGAACCATCGCAGGCGGTCAGAGGAACATTGGCCCGACACGGGGACTCCCGATGGGCAAAGACATCAAAGGCGGGAACAAGTCACGAGTGGAAACCAGACAGGCACACCAGCGGCAAAGTCTGCCGCCAGAAGGGGGCGGGGTTATAGGACCGGGCGTCGGAAAGGGTCCAGAGCGGTTCTGGTGTCAGAAGGCGGAAGACAGTAGGCAGAAAGCTGAAGGCAGCGAGGCTGGAGACTTCGTGGTTGCGCTGGCTTTCCGCAGTTCTCTGGACAACCTAACTTGTCATCGTCTTGGCGTACTGCTTTCTGCCTTCTGCCTTCTGCCCCAATATGCTCCGCCACCTCCTCGAACTGATCCGCTTCAGCCACACGGTTTTCGCGCTGCCGTTCGCATTGCTGGCCGCGATCCTGGCTTGGCATGGCCGAGCGGAGCCGTTCGCGGGTCGAGAATTGGCAGGGATTCTGTTGTGCATGGTCTTCGCTCGTTCGGCGGCAATGGCGTTCAATCGGCTGGTCGATTGGAAGTTCGATGCCGCGAATCCGCGTACGGCGACTCGGCATCTGCCGGCCGGATTGCTCAGCGGCACGACCGTCGTGCTGTTCACCGTCGTGTGCAGCGCGGCGTTCATCGCCTCGACGCTGTTGTTCCTGCCGAATCCGTGGCCGATCCGGCTCGCGGTTCCCGTGCTGTTGTTTCTGCTGGGTTACTCGTACGCGAAACGGTTCACAAACTGGTGCCACTACTGGCTGTCGGCCGCGCTGATGCTGTCGCCGATCGCGGCCTGGATCGCGATTCGTGGCGAGGTGGCTTGGACTCCGGTGAGTCTCGCGGCGGTCGTGTTCTTCTGGGTAGGCGGTTTCGACATCTTGTACGCCTGCCAGGAAGCGGACTTCGACAAGACAAATCAGCTTCGCAGCATCCCCGCCCGCTGGGGCATTCCGAAGGCATTGAAGATCGCCGCGCTGAGCCATCTCCTGACGTCGGCCAGTCTGTTCGCGTTTTGGTACGTTGCTGGCTTGGGGACGATCTTCTTGGTCGGCATCGTCGGCGTGACGCTGCTGCTGGCCTACGAACATTGGCTCGTGCGACCCGACGACCTGAGCCGAGTTGGTATCGCGTTCTTCAACGTCAACGCGGTGATCGGCGTCGGCCTGCTGCTGCTGAGCGTGGCGGACCTGTGGTGGGGATAGTTTTGTATGGACTGCGGCAGCCTGCTGCCGCTTTCCCCTTCCGGCAGCCTGCTGCCGGAAGCGAGGCTGGCTCCTCCAATCGGAAGCAAGTGCCGACAACCGGTCTGTCCAACAGCAGGCTGTTGGACGTAAAGCGGCAGCAGGCTGCCGCAGTCCACATCATCACGTTCACTTCCCGATGACGGCTGCTTGTGCCGGATTGTTCTTCCACTTGGACTTGGCGACGAAGTCGGAAATCGACAGCGTCTCTTGCGACTTGTCGGTCTGGGCGACGTAGAACAGTTCGGCTTCGATGCCAGGCTCGGCTTTGAAGTGTCCGTCGGCGGAGATGGCGGCGACTTGGCCCTCCTCAGCGATCAAGTGGCCAACGAGTTCTCCTTTGGCGGCACTCCAGAAGCGAATGGTGCGATCTTGGCAGCCGGCGCTGACCGTTTGACCGCTGGGACTCCACGTCGCCGACATGACCGGAGCCATCGCGACCAGTGTGTGAACCGCTTTGTCCGCTTGAACGTCCCACAACTGCAACGAGTGCCCCTGTCGTCCCACCGCGATCAGCGAACCGTTTGGAGACCATGCCAGCGCCGAGATGGTCGAATGTGTGTTGGTTTTGACGGTGGACTTGATGAGCTTGCCGGTGCCAGGATTCCAGAAATTCAGCCCCTCGTCCGCGCCACTCGAACAAAGAGTCTTCCCATCGGACGAAAACGCGGCCGCGAGCACCGGATATTTGATGTCGATCGTGGCGGCGGGTTTGTTCGACGTCAGGTTCCAAATGCGAAGCGTCTTGTCCGAGCTCCCCGACACCAGCAGCTTCGCCGCTGACGGAGCGGCCAGGATCGTGACCGGTCCCGTGTGACCTTTGAATTCCTGGATCAGCGGATCGTTCGGGTCTTTCGCGTCCTTCTTACCAACCGACTTCTTGGCGGCATCGCTCGCGGGTTTGGTTTGGGCAGAAGTCGCAGTCGTGTCGGACTTCTCGGAGGATTTTTCGTCATCCGACTTCTTCCCTGCCGCGGGTTTCTTGTCGGGAGCTTTCCAAACTCGAACGGTCTTGTCGTACGACGCGGAGGCCAGCGATTTGCCATCGGGCATCCAGGTCACGGCATGCACCAGCGAGGTGTGTCCCTTGTAGGTCGCCAACGGCGCACCAGAGGTCGAATCCCACAACCGCACGGTCGCATCGGCCGATCCGGTCGCCAGCGTCTTACCGTCGCGCGACCAACCAAAGGCATAAACGGGAGCCGTGTGCCCTTCGAGCTTCGTCAGCAGCTTTCCCGAAGCGGGATCGCAGACCGAAGGCGTGTTGGTGTACATGCCGTTGATGAAGGACTTACCCGGCGACCAGATCGGCGGATACTGGCCACACGCATCGAACGTCGTCTTGGGCTTCCCGGCCTCGACGTCCCACACGACCGCCGTCGTGATCGTCGTCGTCGCCAGCAGTTTGCTGTCGGCGGACCACGAGAGTGACGAAGTCGCGCTACCGGTCAATGTCTTGATTTCTTTGCCGGTCGTGGCCTCCCAGAGTTTCACGATGCCATTCTGCGGAGCGGATGCGAGCATCTTGCCATCGGGCGAGTACGCCACCGAGTACGCGGGGGACTCGATCGTGCGCGTCACCATCTCAGTCTCGAAGTCGTAAATCCGAATGCCCTTCGCACCGGCGACCGCGACCTCTTTGCCGTCGCGAGCAAACGCCAGCCCGTAAGAGATGTCTCCCTCGGTCAACAGAAACTTGTTTTGCCTCACGGCCGAAAGTTGCCACAAGCTGACCGGCGTGTTAGTGCTGACGAACGCCACGACTTGGCCGTCGGGAGACCAATCCATGCTCACGATCCCGGCTCCGATCGCGACCTCGCGTTCCTTGTCGTCGTTGAGAAATTCTCCGCGCACCGCGTCGTACACCAGCATGTGACCACTGTTGCCGGTGGAGAAGGCGATCTGTCGGCCGTTCGGTGCCCAAGCGACGTACGTCACCACGCCATGCTTGCTGCGGATCGCGCGGCGCAGCACGCCGGACTTCACATCCCACAATCCGCAACTTCCATCGTGCGCGCCGGCCGAGGCCAACGTGTTGCCGTCGGGTGACCACGCCAATCGATAGACGTAGCTATTGTGTCCCAGCAGGCACTTGATGAATTTGCCGGTCTCGACCTCCCACAATCGAATCGTGCCATCGAGTCCTCCGGTGGCCAGCGTCTTGCCATCGGGACTGATCGCGACGTGATACATCGCTCCGCGATGACGCCGCGTTTCCAGCGTCCAGCTCATCACGCCATTGATTCGCCCCGGCTTCTGGACCAGAGCACGTCCGCTCAACGGATCGCCCGGCTTAATCTTGATCGGCTCGCCGGGGATCTCGACCGTCTCTGCGGCGAAGGTACGCATCGCCGACAGCTCGAACAGAACCAGGATCACGCTGGCGTTGAACAGCATCCGCACCAACGTCGAACTTCGATTCAGCACACCTCGTCGGCGAGTCATTGCTCACCTCCTGATGGGATTCGGCCTGTGAAATCGAGCGTCTAAGCGATCCGCAGAGCGCGGCCCGCAGAATGCGGCTCGGACACGATAATCACTCACCTGCCGCCGCCGACAGTCTCACGCGACCCGATCCAGCAGCTAGTCAGCCACGAGACCGGCAAGTCCGGTTGCAGCATTCGCGTCTCTCGTTCAAAAGATCGAGCGATGTTTTCCGCCGAGAGAAACCCACTGCGGACGGCCCCTTCCATCGTGGCCGGCCAACCGGTGGCGGTCCAATCTCCGGCG
>CAZILR010000168.1:7218-9153 GCA_964539995.1 uncultured Planctomyces sp. | reverse complement strand
TTAACCGCGAGCCGCAGGCGTGCGCGCTGCACCACAGCGACTAGCTTTTCTGATAACCAAGTTCTCAAACGCGCACGCCTGCGGCTTGCGGTTAAACAATTTCTTACGGGCTGAACTCTCCCAGCGCTCGCAACAACTGCGACATCGGTACGAAGACCGCCAACGCATACGCCAGCACCGCCGTCCCGCCAACGCCCACCACCAACAGCGTCGGCAACATGATTCGCAACCAATCTGAATCCGAGGCCGCTCGTTGACGCAACACCTCGGCGACTTGCCGCAGCGTTGAGATCAATGTCCCTTGTCGCTCACCGCAAATCAGCATCCACGAGACGAACGGCGGCAGATCACGACCAACGGCCAAACAATCCGCCAATGAATGTCCGGCTCGCACGCCGTCGGAAATTCGCGAAGCGACTCGCCGCAACGACCGATCACCCGCCGCCTCGGCCGCCAGCATCGCCGCGTCCGGCAGAGGGACTTGATGATCCAGCAGCATCGCCAACAAATCGCAAAAATTCGCGCGTCGGAAATTCGCAACGATCGAACGAATCCCCGGCAGCACACGAAACGCCGACCAGGTTGTCGTTTCGGTCGTCCCCTTCAGGCCGTATCGGCCGCGTGTCGAGAACCACCACCAGCCCCCCAGCACGAAGACGGCCGCCGGGATAATCCAAGCCCACGACCAGAGATGCTGTTGCAGCCAGACCAATTGTCGCACCCAATTCGTTTCGGGAATCTGCAGCCAGAAAAAGGCATCACTGAGCCTCGGCACCCAAAACGCGACCAGCCAGGCGAACAGCACTCCGGCCATCAGCAGCACGAGCGCTGGGTACATCAACGCCAAGTCGATTCGACGCCGCAGTTGCAGCGTCTGCTGAGCGAACGTCGCCAGCGATTCCAATGCCTCCGGCAAGCGTCCCGTGCGAGCACCCGCCTCGACCACCGCGCGATACAACCGAGGCAGCTCGCCCCCTTCCGTATGCAATGCCTCCGCGAACGATTGTCCTTCACGCAGCCGCTGAGCCAGCCGCAACATCAGGACTTCTTGAGCACCGCCACCCGATGCCCCCGCCATCGCCAATCCCGATTCGAGCGGCACTCCCGCGCGCACCAACGCCGCGATCTCCTGGTTCAGCAACGCCAGTTCTTGCAGGCTCAGCGGTTTGGATCTTGCCTCGGACATGTTCTTCCTCAACCCCACCGAGCTTGCCTCGGTGGCTCGCGGGACTCTGCACTACTCGTCGATCACTCGACTGCCACTGAAGTAGTGCAGAATCCCGCGAGACACCGGCACAAGGCCGGTGGGGGTTGCATTCACCCCATTCCCCATCCCAAAACTCTTCGTACTTCCGCCGGACTCGTCTGTCCGGCTTCGACTGCCAGAGACGCACGCCGTAGCAGCGTCATCATTCCAGCCTGAACCGCCAGACCTTCGATCTCGGCCGCGTCACCGCGAGACAGGATCGCTCGCCCCATGCCGCTCAAATCTGGCTGCAACAGCTCCGAGACGATCATGCGTCCTCGATACCCCGACCCACCACACTGCTCGCATCCGACAGCCCGCTTCGCGCGCCGCACATCGAGTCCCAGAAACGCCGCTTGTCCCGCTTCACCTTCCGGTTCATCCACCGCGCAGGAGCACAACTTCCGCAACAGCCGCTGAGCCAAAATCCCGACAACACCGCTGCGCAACAGATACGGCTCGATCCCCATGTCACTCAGCCGGCTGATTGCTCCCGCCGCGCTCGACGAGTGAAACGTCGTCAGCACAAGCTGCCCGGTGAGCGACGCCTGAAACGCGGTCTCGGCCGTGTTTCGGTCTCGAATCTCGCCGACGAAAATCACTTCCGGGTCTTGCCGCATCAGCGACTTCAAGCCGGTCGCGTAATCGAAGCTCGCTGCGCTGTTGATCTGCGATTGAGCCACTCCCGG
>CAZILR010000168.1:0-7208 GCA_964539995.1 uncultured Planctomyces sp. | reverse complement strand
CGGAACCCGGTGGCAGCAGAAGCGGCATAGCCGCCACTCCCGGCACGACCGCTTCGATCGGATCTTCCAGAGACGAGATGCTCCGCGTCGAACCACTGGCTCGGACAATCTCACGCAGCGCGGCATACGCCGTCGTTGTCTTCCCGCTACCGGCTGGCCCCGTGATGAGCAACAGTCCGTTCCGCCGGTCGAGCAATCGCTGCAACGCCGTTTCAATGTCCTCCGGCAGACCAAGCTCGCCGAGAAATCGAAAACCTCCCGATCCAACAAACAGCCGCACCACGGCCTTTTCGCCGAACAGCGTCGGAAAGGTGCTGACTCGCATTTCGACCGAGTTGCGAGACGCTCCGTTGCCATTGCCATTCGCAACTGCCACCGAGTCCGACCGCACTCGCCCTTCTTGAGGCACGTCGGTTCGATACGTCAGCAGTTCGGACAACACCTTGAGCCGAGCGATCACATTTGTCGAAGTTTCTTTCGGCAACTCCGCAATCGGCTGCAACACACCGTCGATCCGCAACTGCATCGACAAGCCCGATTCCTGTGGAACCAGATGCACGTCGCTGGCTCCCGCCTCGCGAGCGTTCGCCAAAATCGCATCAACGACGGCGGTCACCTGCTGTGGCTGTGACGGATCACTTCCGTTCAATCGCCGCTGAAACCGATCGCCCCACGCTCCACCACTCATGGACGCCCCCATCGGCACTCACTCCGAATGCCGTGCTCTTGATCCGGGTCGGCTCAGGATTTGTCTGGCGAATTTCAAGAAATCCCATCGCTCGCGGACGACACCAGAGTTCCGCCGAGTCCCTAAGCCGGCCCGTTCGGGATAGGACTCCGTTGCACAAACGCAGATCGGCCAACAGACTGCTGCCTCACTCTCTTCGGAGCCGCACCGCATGACCTCAACCGCCGATTTGTCCGCTCAACTCGATCGTTTTCGTGAAGACTTCGACAAACTCCGATGCGAAATTGGCAAGGTGATCGTCGGCCAGGACGAGATCGTGCGTGGCGCGTTGCTTTCGCTACTCGCCGGTGGGCATGTGCTGCTCGAAGGAGTCCCCGGCCTCGGCAAGACGCTGCTGGTGCGAACAATGGCCGACGCACTGCACCTCAAGTTTTCGCGCATTCAATTCACTCCCGACCTGATGCCGGCCGACTTGATCGGGACGAACATCGTGCTCGAAGACGAGACCGGCCGAAAACGGTTCGAGTTCCAGCAAGGCCCGGTTTTCGCCAACATCGTTCTGGCGGACGAAATCAACCGCGCGACCCCGAAGACTCAATCCGCGCTCTTGGAGGCCATGCAGGAACACACCGTCACTGTCGCCGGCCAGACCTACAAGCTGCCGGAGCCGTTCTTCGTACTGGCCACGCAAAACCCGCTCGAGATGGAGGGGACATACCCTCTTCCCGAAGCTCAGCTTGACCGCTTCTTCTGCAAGTTGCTCGTCAAATTCCCCGCCCTGGTGGAGCTCGAATCGATCCTCGACCGAACCACAAACGTGGACGTCCCGCACGCCAGCGCGGTGCTTGACGGAGCACGCATCTGCGAGATGCAGCACCTCGCGCGGCAAATCCCGATCGCCGAGGACATCCGCCGCGACGCCGTGCGACTGGTCCTCGGTACGCACCCCGAAGACCCACATGCAACGGAGATGACGACCCGTTTCGTCCGCTACGGCAGCAGCCCGCGCGGCGCGCAAGCTCTCATCCTCGCCAGCAAGATTCTGGCGATCATCGATCACCGCTATCACGTCGCTCGCGAAGACCTCCGCACCGTCGTTCTCCCCGTCCTGCGACACCGCTTGATTCTGAATTTCGAGGGCCAGGCGGAAGGAGTCTCGGCCGATGCAGTCCTAAAAGACGTGCTTGCCAAGATACTCACGTCGTAACTGCGATCTGCTCGGACTGATCCTGCCAAAGTTACAACGACCGGCAAAAAAAGTGGGGCAGGCTTGAAACCTGCCCCACTCGCAAGAGCCACGAACTGTTGGAAACGAACGGACTACATGTCAACCGGTTTCGTTTTTGCGCCCAGCTCAAACGCCCCGATATCAACCGTTACACCACCGTCGGGAAGCCGTTGGAACCCTCGCTGATCAATGTTCGGAGCCCCATCGTTGTCGCCGTTGTTGATGGCTCGGCTGCCGGTGAGCAACTTGTGGGTCTTGGTTGGACCGCCGTTGTTCGCCAATGCCGCAAGCTTCGGATCCACCGCCACGGCCAGCGTGCCGACGATGTCGTCATTGTCACCGTCAGAGAATCCGTTTGAGCCGTCGCTCGCACCGATCAAGTTGTGCCCTTGGCTATTGAACACGCCGAGCACGTCGGGATTGGTCTGTCCGGCCGCGACTTTGTTCTTGGCGATGATCGAGTTCTTGACGTTGACCTCGTCATCAAGAGCCTCACCCATCGAAATGCCGCCGCCATTGTGAGCCCTGTTGAACGCAATCGTCACGTTCAGCAGATCGGCCTGATGGCCTCCTCCGACGGTATCCCCGCCCGTACCGAAGTAGACTCCACCACCTTCTTCTTGTGCGGTGTTGTTACTGATCGTGTCATTTGTCAGCGACAGATTCGCGTTATACACGCCGATGCCGCCACCTTCGCCACCGCTCTTGTTGCCACTGACGGTACTGCTTTCAACGGTCAGGCTGGCGGTTTCCACAAAAATTCCACCGCCATCACCACCAGATTTGTTGTCCGAGATCGTGCTGTCCACAATGTTTGTTGTGTCGTTGGAGTAGATACCACCACCGGCTCCACCCGCTCGGTTGCCGGAAATGGTACTCCCCTCGATGGTCAGCGTTTCGTTGACTTCGCCGACAAACAACTCGATGCCGCCGCCGTCGAGGCCGGCTGTATTCCCTGTGATCGTGGAATCGATGATGTCGATCGTGTTCTGCGAGTCTCCGTTACCCGCTTGAACACCGCCGCCGTATTCCGCAGCCTTGTTATTGCTAATGATGCTCTTGTCTTCGACATCAATATCGCCGCGATCCGTCTTGATTCCGCCACCACTCTCACCAGCCACGTTCTGGCTCACCGTGCTGTTGCTCACCGACACGTCGCCATCATCTGTGTTAATGCCGCCGCCGTCATAACCAGCGACGTTCTTGCTGACCGTGCTGTTCGTCACGACGACGTTTCCGCGCCCCGAATCGACCTCACCGTCACCATCCCCATCACTGAATCCTCCGTTGGTGTCGATGCCGCCGCCGCTGAACCCGGCTCGATTCGAACTGACATTGCTACGATCTTCGATGATGACATCGCCGCCATCATCTGCAGAAATCCCTCCGCCGTCTTCTCTGGCGACGTTGCCAATCACATGGCTGCGAGTGACGAACACATCGCCGATGCGCAGATCGAAAATGGGGAAGTCGTCCTCATCAAAGCCAACAAGCACTTCGCTCGAACCAGTATAAATGCCGCCACCCTCGTCGCCGGAAACATTGCGTGCCACCGTGGCACCGATCAGGATCACGTCGCCTCCTTCGGAGAAGATGCCCCCGCCATCGGCATCGGCACGATTATTCGAAACCGAACTCGCGTTCACGGTCACCGTACCGAAATCGTTCCAAATCCCGCCACCTTCATCACCAGCCACGTTGCGGACCACGAAGCTGTTCTTCTCGACGAGGAGATCTCCTGTGCCACCATCAAGATTCTCTTCTTCGTCGTCGTTGCTCATGTCGATGCCACCGCCGTCCTCTTGCAAGGCTTTGTTGTCAGAGATCGTGCTGGTGGTCACCGTCACGTTGCCGCCATCCGAATCAATTCCGCCTCCGCTGTTTCCCGCGTAGTTGCGTGCGACCGTGCTGTTGGTCAGAACGATGTCTCCTTCTCCGTCAGTCCCGCCATTCTCAGGTTCTGCCGTCGCGATGCCGCCGCCATCGTTATCGCAGTCATTGTCCGAGACAGTGCTGTTGATCACCGTCACACGACCTGTTCCCGAATTCGACGACGTGTGAATTCCACCGCCATCCTCTCCGCTGGAGTTGCGAGCCACAATGCTTTTGGCGGTCAGTAGGACATCACCACCATCGGTATTGATTCCGCCGCCGTCTTCCCCGGCAACATTGTCACTGACACTGCTGTTGGTCAGAGTCACATCGCCGTCCTTGCCCTCTTCGTGATCACCAAACCTCTCGAAGAACAGAGCCGTGCGAATTCCGCCTCCCTGATCGCCAGCCACATTCTCAAAAACCCGGCTGTTGGTCACCGTGACATCACCACCCTCCGTCGCGATGCCACCACCGCTCCCTTGAGCCGTGTTTTGTGCCACATAGGACAAGGCGAGCACCGTCACATCTCCCAGTTCGGTGGCAATACCGCCTCCATCTTCGCCCGCAAAATTGCCAATGACATAACCAAGATTCAGCGTCACGTCGCCATCGTGCGAGTGAATGCCTCCGCCGTAGGTGCCCGCCGTGTTGTCGCGAACCTCACTCGATTTCTCGACAAGCACGTCACCCTCGTCCGTCCAAATTCCGCCTCCTTCAGAAGCAGCGACGTTATCGAGAACTTTGCTCTTGGCCGTGAGCGTCACGTCTCCCTCGGACGTGACAATTCCGCCACCAAAACCGGCATCAAAGAAGAATTCCTCTTCCTCCTCAGGAAACTCAAAATCCCCGGCACTGACGAGATTGCCCGATACGGTGCTGGCGGACAAGTTCACGTCTCCGTCGAGAGCCGCAATTCCGCCGCCAGCCAATGTCCCCACGTTATCCGCGACGACGCTGTTGATCAGCGTGACATTCCCATAGAAACTCGCGATTCCACCGCCAAAGAAAGTGGCCACATTTTCCCGAACGCTGGCATTGCGCAGCGTGAGATTGACCGGCCCGGATTCCCGACTTAACTCTGGCAGGTCTGTCGGTTCCGATACGAAGCCACCAACCAGGATGCCTCCTCCAGAGCGATCAAGAATCTCTTCAAAAATCTCTTCAAAGTCCTCTTCTTCAAATTCAAAATCGTTTTCTCCGCCCGTCAGTCCGTGGCGAACTGTCAGCGACTGAAACTCGACGGCAATCGCACCTTCGAAATCGTAGTTGCTGACATGGAACACGCGATCCAATTCGTCGCCATCGACGATCGTCTTGCCGTCACCAACACCTTTGATGATCACGGGGGCGGAAATATCAAAATCGCCGGTCTCGTTGGCGTCGTCGCCAGTCCCGATGAGTTCGATGGAATACGTTCCCGCCTTGAGCACGATCGTGTCGGAAGCCGGGGTCGCGTTCGCCTGATTGATCGCTTCGCGCAACGAGATAACTTTGTCTGCAGGGTCCACCACGTCCGCAAAGGTTGTCACGGTAATCGTGGCTGGCACAATCCGGCTCTCCAGAAGTTCTGGACATTGATTTCCTCGCCAAGGCAAAGCCGGTTTCCGCCGCTTCAAGCTGATCTTTTTTCCGCACAGCCATCGTGAAAAGAGATTGCAAACCATCGTTGGACTCCTCTGACCTGATGATAAAGAACACAGAAACGGAACGACCGACATTCCATATTGCACTGCGCTTCCGGCAACGGACGACCGTGGAGAGGGGTGGGGGACGCTTAGCTTTTAGGTATCCACGATTCTCCGTGCAAGATTCCGATACCGCAGACTTTCTCGATTGCGGCTTCTAAGACGACCGCGAAATCTGGGACGCGCTGGCATTGTGGCGAATTCTCGCACGAAGGAGTTTCGGCGATTGAGACGGCAGCACATCAAGCGAGAAGGACCGTCTCATCAGATGAGCGGAACTTTGAACGGGGCACCTGGCGTTTCGCGAACGTACTGCGGCACGGCATACCCCGGCAGTCTTCGTCGCAGTTGGTCCATCAGTTGGACGCCGATTTCTTCGGGCACCTCAAAGTGAGCAGCACCAGAGACGCGATCGAGTTGGTGCAAGTAGTATGGCCGGATACCCAACTCGATCAATCGTTCGCTCAACTCCGCCAACACTTCGACGGAATCATTGACCCCGCGCAGCAACACCGCTTGATTGAGCACCATGACTCCCGACTGCGCGAGTTGCCGCAAAGCCAACGCACAGTCGGACACAAGCTCGGCGGGATGGTTCGCGTGAACGACAACCACCGGCGTGAGACGCATCGAGGTCAACAGATCAAGGAAGTCCAAAGTGACGCGATTGGGCAGCACAATCGGCAGCCGAGTATGAATTCGCAGTCTTCGCAGATGTGGGATCGCGTCGATGCGTCGCACGACCGTCGCCAATCGCTCATCCGTCAGCATCAATGGATCGCCACCGCTGAGCAGCACTTCGTGAATCGAGTGGTCCTGCTCGATCGCCGCGAACGCCGGCTCCCAATCGTCGATCCGTTTGGGCTCCTGCGAATACGGATAATGCCTCCGAAAGCAATAACGGCAGTGAACCGCGCACGCGCCGGTCAGGACGAACAACGCCCGGCCTGCGTACTTGTGCAACAAGCCGGGGGCTTTCCGAAAGTTTGCCTCTTCGAGCGCGTCGCTTGTGAACCCAGGAACGTCCTCGTCTTCCTCAACGAGCGGTAACACTTGTCGCAACAACGGATCGTTAATGTCTCCCGGCTTGATGCGTTTCAGAAAACTCTCCGGGACGAGCATCGGAAATGATGGATCCGGAACGAAAAACTGAGCATCACCCGCCGTGAGACCCAACCTCGAAAGCAATTGATTCGGATCGCGAATCGCCTCCGCCAACGAGCGCCGCCAATCCATCAGCGTGGGTTGTGCTGACTCGACCAAGGGCCTTTCCGCCAGGCTGACATTTCCCGGAACCATGCTCGACACCAACCTCGCGATCCCGCTATAAACCCGCCCCTTTGCGGCCCAAACGATTGCGGCACGCCTCCACGAACACTATCCGTTTCTCCGAGAAAGACCAATGGCCAACATCAGCACCAGTGACTTCAAGAAGGGAATCAAAGTCATCGTCGATGGCGAGCCTTGCGACATGGTCGGCCTCGAATTCGTCAAGCCGGGCAAAGGCCAAGCCCTCTACCGAACCCGGTTGAAGAACTTGCTCAAGGGAACGTACCTTGACAAGACCTACAAGAGCGGCGACGGCCTCGAAGAAGCCGACGTTCGCAAAACCGACGGCGTCTACTCGTACCGTGACGCCAACGGCTATGTCTTCATGGACAACGAATCGTTCGAGCAACACTCGCTTCCGCTGGAGACCTGTGCCGAGTCGCTGCGATTCATCAAAGAGGGC
>CAZILR010000167.1:4313-9154 GCA_964539995.1 uncultured Planctomyces sp. | reverse complement strand
CCAATTGAGCTAGGGGTGCAATGGGGGGGCCGCTATTTTCGCAGTTAAAATCACCTCACGCGGCAGGTTGTCACTTTTGGGCACTAAGTGGGCCGCGAGCGATGAACTCGGATTCTACCTCTTCCCCCGTCAGGGTAAAGCCATGCGAACCAAAATCGGCCACCACAAAGGGAGTCGTAACAAGGGCTACTTCGATCGAACAGGCCGGAGCTGGCCAGGGTCAGCGCCCACTAACTCATTCTGTTGAAGAGGACGCCGACAAGAAACGCCTCTATGCAGGCATCAAAATCAAGCTCTACTTGATGGACTGGGCCGACGAAGCCACGTTGACCGCTCATATCGCGAAACTACAACAGCACGGTGCCGCGAAATGTTGATTTCGCCTCCAAGGATCCTCGTGCGAAACACGTCCGTGCCGCTGGATGCTGCGCACTCGCTGGCCCACGCCAATCGCTTATCGCTCGCCAGACGCTCACGCACGCAGACGGCTGGAAACTGCGAGGCAACCGCCACTTCACCAGTCCGCTGCCGGTCTGAGCCTTCAGCACCGACACCGCCATTACGCGCGGCAACGCGTTGATCAACGTGGCATCCGCCATCGTCAGCGTCTTGGTCAGCGTGACGTTCTGGAGCCGAGCATCCTTGGCAATCGGCTGCAACCGGCCACCCAGTTCTTGAATGATCTCGATCAGGGTTGGCTGCGTCCCCTTTCTTCTCTCACTGCACTGCGACGACCTCAGCCGTGCCTCGGCTAGGGCGGCGTTCGACGGTCACGCTGTAGCGGACGGTCGTGCCGTCGCGGTACGTCCAGGTTTCTGTGACTCGGCCCGATGTCGCGACGCGCGTCAGTGATTGGGGTGAACCCAGGCACTTCAGCAGTTGAGCGGGTGTCATGCCGATCTTCGGCACTCCGAGGCGAATGAACCGTTCAAGGTCGGTCTCGTTCGGGACGGGCATCGGAGCGTTGGGAGCCGCGGGATTCGTCTGAGGCGCAACCCACTGGCCGTTGACCTCTTGATAGCCCAGCTTCTTCAGCCGTTCGAGGATGTCCTCGTTCTTGGGAGCGACTTGCAACGCCTCCAGCAGCAAGGCACCAGCATTCGGCTGATCTTGCAGCAGCGCGAGGCGTTCATCCGCGAGCTGGATCAGGCCGGTCACGCCGTCTTTGCGGAGTGACACTTCGCGCCGCGCCAGCCAACGAGTGATCGCTTCTTTGGCAAGAGGCTCTTGTTTGCGATCTCGGCAGCGCTGCACCACGTCGCCAAGTTGGTTGCGTGTCAGTGTCGCCGAGTTCTGCACTTGAAAGACGAGTTCCGCGTCGCGGTGTTTCTCAGCGAGTTCGTGCTGTTCGACGATCAGTTCGTCGATCCGATCCGCGATCTCGCGTCCGTTGCTGCCATCTGGTTTTGTGATACGGGCGATTGCCGCTGTCGCAATCTCGATGTGGAACAGCCGTTCGAGGGTGCGGCGTTTGGCGTCTGAGGCGTTGTGGTACGTCAGCACGGAACTGCGGCGGTACTCGTTGGCCAGCAGCGGCAAAACCGCTTCGACAGGTGGTGTCTTCGCGCCGGGTAAGTCCTTGTCGAGCCGATTGAGGAACTGAAACACCGGGTCTTTTGCGACGTCGATTTCGTCGGCCGCGAGATCGACCTTGGGAGCGGACTTTTGCAACGCCTCCCACTCCAGCCAGTACGACTCGTGCAGCCAGTCGAGCCGCAGGGAATCTTCCAGGCCCAATTCAGGGATGCGGCTGGCCAGCGTGCGGAGCGCGGCAGGCGTGAGTTCCTTCAACTCCTGCCGTTCCAAGTTGAGACCTTTGCGGTTGGCGATTTTCGCACGGTCGATCAGTTCCTCGTCGTTGTAGAACTTGCCGCGTGTCTCCGCCCACTCGGCCAGCTCGTACCATTGCATTGGCGTGCCGCGTGCAATCGTTCGTTCGCGTTCCGCGAGCGTTTGCAGGTCGGTCGGCAGTTGGCGGATTTGGTCGATTTCGAAATACAGCTTGCCGCTTGTGGCCTCTTTCGCCAGCCGGCCGGAGACCTCGATGACTTTGGAATTGCCCAACAGCTTGATCGGCTGCGACGCCTTGAACGACAGATCGCAATTCTTCATCCGCAACGTGTCGCGAGCGAGGATCGCGTAGTGCCCCTCGATGCGGAACGATGAGCCCACGAAATCCGGCCACTTCGGCTTGAGGTCCACGAAACTTTGCAACGACTGCGCGCCGGCAGCGGTGGCGATCGCGGGGGTGAGCAGTAAGAAAAGTGCGAAGTGCGAAGTGCGAAGTGCCCAGGATGACAGCCTTCGTGGCCGTGTCTTGCACTTTGCACTTTGAATTTCGCACTCGGTACGTTGCACTCTTGTTGCGCCGTTCATTCGAAGGCTCCGATCCAGCGGCTTTGTTCGGTCAGCATCGCGCGCAGTTGAGCTTCCGTGTGCAGTTCATCCGGCGGCAGGCCCGCCGCGAGCAGCAGGTCGTAGTCGGTCCACAAGAAACCCGATGAGGCTTTGAGCGTCAGCACCCAGGCGGTTTTCTCGGCATTCCATTTGAGCGACTCGACCTGCGCGGCAAATGTCACTTCACGTTGTCCGAGGTCATTGAGGGCGGACACGCTGTCCGGCGCATTGACGGGAGTGACGTCTGGATTCGCAGGCGGCAAGGTGGCGGTCGCTTGAACTTTTGCGAAGACCGGCAGGTTGGCCGTCAGGATCAGCGGTTCGTCGAAGATTTGGATGCGCTGCTCCCACGGGACGGTTGTGGAACCTGCGGGATCTGGCGGCGGAAGCACCTCACTCTGCAAGACGATCCATCGTCCGGCGTGGAGGCTTGTGAATTCTGACTCGGCGGCGAGCGCATTTTCGCGAAGTCGAGTCGCTCGCGCGGCATCGACCACTTCAAAGAGCGAGCGTGTGAGCAATGAGTTCAGTGCAGTGAGCTGCCGGAATCGCTGTCGAGTTTGCTCGGCGGCGACATCCGAGCGTTGCAACAGATCGGCGGCGGCGGCGGCTCGGCCGAAGTGTTGCGCGGCTTCGACAAAGTCTGGCTTTCGCAATGCCTCCATTCCGGCGGCCGTCGCCGTTTTGAAATCGACTTCGGCCGATGACCGCGCCGCGCGGTTCCACTGCCACCAACCGGTCAACCCGATAACGGCCAGCAAGCTCAACACGATCAGCCGCAGAGGCGTGAACTGTGTGCGAACCCTGGCGAAGGCTTCCTGCCGCTTGGCTCGAAGGTCGACGGGGGTTCGTGTGGCGGCCGCTTCGGGTGGTGCGGCAGACTTGCCGGAGGATTTCGATTGTGCCGGCTCCGCCGTCTTGGATGGTTTGACCTTGCGGACCTTCATCACGGGACGCGGGTAAACGTCCAGCGGCAGTAAAAAGAATGGCTCGCCGCAACCTTGGCAGAGGACTCGCTGGAACTCTGTGTGGCGCATCGCTTCGACTTTGCGGCCGCAGGGACATGCGACCTCGATCGGTACGGGAGCGATTTCGGCCTCACGACCGCTCAAAGCTTCTTTCGCTCGCGAGAGCCAGCTCGACATCGCGATCAACTCCACTTACTCCAAGAGTCCACTTTCCTGACGACCGATTATGGGAGAGTCGAAATCGGCCGGTCAACAAGGTGGACCGTCGCACCGTCGTCAGAATCTGTGTGATTACACCAAGCGGCTCGGACCAAGCAGGCCGCGTGGTCCTGAAAATCGGTCGGATTCGCTCAAACGCTGTGACACTCACCGTTGGAACATTTATGGTTTTGGCTCCGTGTTCGTCGTCACTACCGAAGCTGCTGTTGAAGCCCGGTCGCTGGACCGTCGGCTCGGCGGCGACGTGCAGCTACCGGGTCGCCGGTGACGGAGTGCGACCACGTCATGCGCTCGTGCTGTGTGGCGGACAGACCACGGTTTTGAAGGCTTGGGATTCGCACACTTGGCACAACGGCCAGCGCGTGAGCGGCGAAGTGCGACTGCAACCAGGCGATCACGTCACTCTTGGCTCGGTGGAATTTTCCATCGAATCGGAAGACGACGTGATCGATGTTGCCGCGATGCTGATCGACTTGCCACAAGCGTCCATCCAAGCGCCGCCTGATCTGCCAGCGATGGAGTCGCCAATTTCTCCATCGCTGCCTCATAAGATGCCAAGCGAAGCCTCGGACTCTCAACCGGAAGGCTGGGATCTGGAGCGGCTGCGAGAACAAATCCACGAACTGCGCGACGAGTTGTCTCAACGAGTGCTACGACGCAGCGGTGCTGTCGTCATCGAGCAAACGCCTGCCACCTCCCATGACCACGATGCCGAGCTCGCGTCAACGCGAGTCATGGAATTGGAACAAGCCGCCACCGAGGCTCGGAGACTCGCGGAGCAAGCTCAGGAAGAACTCGCCATCTATCGCGAGGAACAAGCGAGACGCGAGGCCGAATTGCGGCAAGTTGCCGACGAATTACGCCCGGCTTTGGAGATCGCGCAACAGAATGATTCCGAGTTGCGGCGTGAGCTGGATCAATTGCGATTGGAAGCGGCCCAACGAGAGCAACTGTGGGAACAGCAAACCGCGACTTGGTCCGCCGAGCGTGAGCAACTGCAGGATGAATTGGTCTCGGCGGCGAACGCTCGGCAGCAGTTGGCGGCGGAGTGGGAGCAACGGCAATCGACGAACATCGACGATGCAACGCACTGGAAGACCGAGTGCGAACAACTTCGGGCCGCCTGGCAACTGCAACAAGCCGCTTGGGAAAACGAACGCTCGCAGGCGCAAGACGATTTGCGACGGCACGAGGAGGCCGCTCAGCAAACACTGCAAGCCACGACACAGCGCGAGCAAGAGTTGTCGGAACGTGTTC
>CAZILR010000167.1:0-4303 GCA_964539995.1 uncultured Planctomyces sp. | reverse complement strand
TGCGCTCCCGCCGCCGCCAGTACGGGATGCGCGAATTGCTCGCCGAGCAGGAACAAATCGAAGTCGAGCGTCAGCAGCGGCAGACGGAACAACTGGAGCGGGATCAGGCAATCGCTGCTCTGGCCGAGGAACGGCAGCATGTCGAGCAACATGCCGCGGAGGTTCTGGCGAAGTTCGAGGACTTCTCACGGCGGACCTCCGAGTTCGAGCAGCAGCAAGCCAACCTCACTCGCGAACAGCAAACGCTGGAGCACTCTTGGAATTGGCTGCAATCCGATCGTCGGAAGCTGATCGAGGAAAAAGAAGCGTGGCAGCAACAACAGGCTCATTGGCAAGCGGAATGTGAACGCTGGGTCGGCGAAAGCGAACAGCTTCAACGAGATCGCGAGGAATTCACGAAAGCTCGCGACCTTTGGCACGAGCAGCATTCCGCCGCGGAGCAACTGACGGTTGAGTTTGAGCAACTCGTGACCGAGCGGCGGCAACTTCAAGCCGACCAGTCGGCTTGGGCCACGCAGCGCGAGCAATTCGAAACCGAACACCAAACCGCTGCCGACGAGTTGGAGGCTGTTCGAACAGAACTCCACTCTCAGCAACAGGCCATCTACGACGAGCAAGCTCGCCTTGAGGCTCTGCGTACCGAACTGGAGGCTCACCCGGCAGAGATTGAACACGATCAAGACGCTTCAATCGCCGAAGGTTCGGCAACGTCCAGCGAACTCGCGACGCGAAATGATCCAGAGACTTCCTCATGGGCCAGCACCTCCCGATTGGATGGGAACGGCGATTGGAATAGCGGCGAGGCCTGTTCGCCCCCGTCAATGTCGATCAGTGCGTCACCGACGGAGGTCTCGTCGTCGCCGCTGTCGGATGCGTGGAGCATCGGGGTCGATCTGACTGCTCCGCGTGAAACTCACACGGTCGAACGTAGCGTGAAATCTGAGAGTCTCACCGAATGGACCACGTCGAGCGTCTCAGTCCCAGCCGAAGAAGTGGCTTCGCCAGTGGAGCTTCAACACAGCGAGGCAGCATCGACGACGCAGTCGGGCAATGACTGGGATGTGGTGGCGACATCGCCGTCCGCGAACGATTCGGACCTCGCTCAACCGGCAGACCCTGCTGTAACGCTCGGCAACGCCAGCAGTGATCCCCAAACCGAAGAGGCGGAGGCCGCTCCATCGACAGGACCGGTGGTCAGCATCTTGGAATCCATGGCGTTCGCGGAAGATGAAGACGTCGATGAATCGGTGTCACGGTACATGCAGCATCTCCTGGCACGTTCGCCGCTCGCCAGAGACGGAGAACGGGATCGGTACATCCCTGTCTCAGCCGTGAAGAAGCCGAATGTTAGCGCGGAGACGACGACAAAACCGTTCAGCAAAGCGATCGCGACGGACGACCAAACGCCGCTCGAACCTGCAGTGGTGAGTGAGCTCCCCACAGACGTTGCTCAACTTGCACGCAAAGATCAGCCGCAGGCCGCCGTCACTTCTTCACAGTTGCCGCGCGTCCCTCAACAAGACCGAGAGGCGATTCGCGCCGCCACCGAACAGATGCGCCAAGTGGCCAACCAGCAGACGGTCAAAAACGTCGAAGCCGCGAACTGGAAGCAAATCAGGCGATCGATCAAAACCAAACTGATCCTCGCGGCGCTCTCGTTCGTACTCAGCGCGGGGTTGCTGTATTGGGGCTATTACTACCGGCCTGAGTTCATGATTCTCGGCATCCTCACGTCGGGCCTGGGAGTCGTGACTTGGCTGGACCTCCTCTTGGCCTTTCGGCAAGCTCACATTCGAGCTTCCCAATTGACCGGCCGTAAGAAACCTTCAGGCAAAGCGAAATCTTGAGGCGTGTTCGCTCAACGCTTCTTCTTCACGGCACGCTTCGCGCGAGCTTTCGCCTTCGCAGTTCCGCTCGCGGGCTTCTTCTTCGGTGACTTCGCGGACTTCCCGGCTCGCTCTTGGAAGATGCGGTCCCAGCTTTCCGAAAACTTGATCGTGGTGCCGGTGTGAACGGTGTAGCCAGTCATCTCGTGTTCCTTCCAAAATGTTCAACCTTGAGGCTGCGATTTTTAGCAATCGACGACGTGGTCTCGCAAACGCTCACCGTCCGCCGCGACGGCCACGAGATCGCGTATCGAGATACTCGCCCAACGCGCGATCGTACGGGTCGGTCGTCCGCAGTTTGAAGTAGTCGCAGCCGAGTGCTCCGCAGCCCGCCGACAACTCCGCGCAGAAGCGGCGGTAGTTTTCGAGGTAGTGCTTGCGCAGCCGATGCGGGTCCACCAGCACGCGATTCGTCAACCGTTCGAGATTGCGGAACTGCGTTGGTCGAGCGAATGGGAATTCCTCTTCCTCCGGTGCGACGATGTGTAGCAGCACCACTTCGTGCCGCGAGTGCCGCAACTCTTTCATCGCGGCCAGCACCTTCTCGACCTCGTCAAAGAGGTCGCTGACGACGAACACCAAGCTGCGCCGCTTGAGCGTCGGCACGATCCCGGCCAGCACGTCGCCGAGACTCGTTTCGCCGCCCGGTTCTCGCTCACCGAGCATCGCCGCGATCCGCTCAAAACTGTGAGCCGCTGTCGAAGGCTCAGCGATGTCGCGGACAACCGTGTCGAACGTCATCAACCCTACCGAGTCGCGTTGCGACAGCAACAGATAACCCATCGCTGCCGCCACCTGCCGAGCGTAATGCCACTTGCTCAGCGTCTTGCCCGCGTAGTTCATGCTCCCGGACGCATCGACCAGCAGATACGCTCGGAGGTTGGTCTCGTCCTCGAATTCTTTGATGTAGTACTTGCCGGTCTTGCCGAAGGCTCGCCAGTCGATGTGGCGAATTTCGTCGCCGGGGTAGTACTGCCGATGCTCGACGAACTCGATGCTGGCCCCTTTGAACGGACTCTTGTGTTGGCCGATCAAGTAGCCTTCGACGACCAGCTTGGCGACAACCTCCAGCTTGCCGAATTTCGCCAGAGCCGTCGGATCCGACAGCGGCACATCGTCACGAGCATTTTTTCCGAAGGTCGTTTTCATGAGTCGCAGACTAACCCGAAGCGCCAGCGAGGGCGAGCGCTCCGAGTGACGTCGTTTCCGGGAACATGAGCGAGTGAAGCATTCGCCCTCGCTGGCGCTTCGGGTTAGTGAGTCGGTTTTGGTTTTCGGACGAGGCCGGGTGTGACGTCCAGGTCCAACGGTGCGACGCGACCTTGAGAGAGCAACTCCCAGGCGATCGCTCCCATCGCGGCGTTGTCGGTACACATTTCGCGCGGAGCGATGAAAAGTTCGGCTCGCTGGCGGCGGCACATCTCTTAGAGTCGCAGCCGAAACGCGCTGTTAGCCGCGACGCCTCCGCCGACCAGCAGTCGAGTGCGATCCCGCTTTCGCAACGCTTGCCGGCATTTGCCGACGAGCACTTCGAGCGCCGCCGCTTGAAAACTCGCCGCAAGATCAGCGACTCGTTGCGGAGTCAGTTCAGAGACCGGTTCGCGCGAGCCGGGGATGCCGGTGGCTTTGTAGAGCACGGCCGTCTTCAACCCGCTGAAGCTGAATTCGAGACGCTCCTCTTTGAGGAACACGCGAGGAAAGTTGAATGCCTTCGGGTTGCCGTTGACTGAAGCTTGCTCGATCGACGGGCCTCCGGGATACGGCAGTCCGAGAATCTGCGCGACCTTGTCGAACGCTTCGCCGGCCGCATCGTCAATCGTCGCGCCAAGCCACTCGAAATCAGTCGGCCCGTGGCAATCGTACAAGTTCGTATGCCCGCCGCTGACGACGAGACCAATCGCCGGAAAGATGTCGCGCCCCGCTTGCATCCGACAGGCGTAAAGATGCGCCTCAATGTGATTGACTGCGACGAGCGGCAAGCCCGTCGCTAGTGCCAGCGTCTTTGCGGCCGTCAGTCCGACGAGCAACGAGCCGACCAACCCCGGCTGCGTGACCACCGCGATGGCCGAGAGATCGCCGAGCTTCACATTCGCCTTCCGCAACGCTTCGTCAATCACCGGCAGGATGCAGCGAACGTGCGCTCGCGATGCGATCTCCGGCACGACTCCGCCGAACCGCTCATGCAATTCATTCTGGCTGGCAACGACGTTCGACAAGACGGTGAGGTCTTGACGAATCACAGCCGCCGCAGTTTCGTCGCACGAAGATTCAATCGCGAGCAGCAGATCAGAAGCGGACAACGTCGAATCCTTCCATGCAACTATTCAAAACTAGAGCGACGGTTTCGTGATTTCGACGGATGAAACGCCAAAGTATGCATCCAATGGAAAATCTATTCCTTCAACCGGATCAATGAG
>CAZILR010000166.1:0-9190 GCA_964539995.1 uncultured Planctomyces sp. | reverse complement strand
TTCCTGATGAGCCATGCCACCGGGCAGAACGATTTGGATGACCCCCTTCGCCTTGCCTTCTTTGCTCTCGTAGAACTTCTGCTCGGCCTGAGCCTTCAGGCGGAAGAAATCGCCCAGCGTCAGCCCCAAGGCTCCGCACACACCGACTCGTAGGAAGTCGCGGCGGCCGGGCTTGGCAAAGTGAGCGGGGTCTTCGGTCCAGGTGACGATGTCTTTGGTCGCGGTCATTGCGTCGTCCTTATGGAATGAGGCGGGAGTCTCGAAACAGTTGGGACAGTTTTCGGAACACATCCAATCAGCCATCAAGCCGTTTCACACGGCCGAGCAGGCTGAGAAAACTCAACTTCGGAATCAGGCAGGCGGGATACGGTACGGCGGGCGACTGGCGAACAGAATAACGAACCTAACTCCCAATCGGCAAGAATTTTGAGGAAAACGCAGTCGTCTTGGGCGAGGCGGTCAGGACGATCGGTATCGGCCCAAGGACGCTCCAAGGACCGGAATTATTCTCTGGCCAAGATGAATTTTGGCCTCTTGAAGCGGTTCTTTGGGACAGCCGGTACAGTCTCCAACGTCCCGTCGCCCGTCTCAAGTTCTCAAGTCTCTTCAATGGAGTGCTTCCCATGCGGCGTCATCTGCTGAGCATGTTGGCTGTTTGTGGGTTGTTCTGCTCGGTCGCATCGGCGGAGGACACCTACTTTCGTGTGCGGCTGACGGACCTGAAATTCGCCGATGGCGAGTTGCCGGATTACAGCCGGATCAACGACCTGGACTGGCTGACGCAGCAACGAATTCGGTCGGTCGATGCGGTCGTGCAGCTTGATCAGCCGGGAGAGGCGTTTTTGCAAACGGGGAATTCGTGGCGAGGGATTTATCAGTGGTCGCGGCAAGATGACGACGCGCCGATTCACTTGGCGATCCGGTCTTCGGCGAAGGATGTCAGCGGGCGACTCGTCGTGCCGAAAGCCGATGGCAGCGGACTGGTCGCACTGAAATTTCGAATCCAGACAGAGTCCTCGGCCGCAGCCGCTCGGCGCGAGTTTGCGTTTGCGAAGATTGAGCACTACGAGCGGCGACTGATGGGCAACGACCCCGGAGCCGCGTGGTATCGACATCAGCTTGAGTCGTCGCGCAAGCTCCTCGGCGAGCTTTCGGACCAGGAACGCCAAAAGCTGCAACAGATTTCTGCTCGGCGTTGGACCAACGAATGGCGGTGGGACGAGGAGTTCGATCGGACCTACGAACTGTTCTCCGGTGGCCGGGCCGTCAGCGAGAACTTGCAGCTTGATCGTCAGTTGCTCTTCCCGCGCGGGAACGCCAACGAAGCGAAGCCAGTTGAACTCGCGTCGATCGCCGGGATCACGGTCAAGGAGATCGACTGGAAGCCGCTGCTCAACGAGGCGAAGCCGGAGCTTGATCCGCTGGCGAGTGCGATTCCGGCGGACCAGCACGTCGTTTTCTTTCCGACGTTCGCGTCGCTGTTGAAGGTGTCCGATGAAGCGAAGCTACAAGGGACCGCCGTGTTGCGACACACCGAATTGGCGTCGCAAGACACGCATCTCGTCGAGCGATACGAGCAGCAACTCGGACTGTCGCTGAGCGTGCTTGGCCGATTGATCGGGCCGAAGGTCGTGTCGAGCGTCGCAATCACCGGCAGCGATCCGTACTTCGCGACCGGCACCGACGTCGCCGTCCTCTTCGAGACGAAACAGCCGAGCGTGCTGGCCGCGCTGTTGCTCGCGAAGATTCGGCTCGATGCCGCGACCGTCGCCGATGCCAAGCCGATCGAGGGAACCGCCGACGGCCTCAAATACGCTGGAGTCCGCTCGCCCGATCGCCGAGTGTGCAGCTACGTCCTCGAACTTCCGAACGCGGTCGTGGTGACGAATTCGGTCGCTCAGTTGCAGCGGCTCGCGGCGATCAGCGCGACGGGGCGGCAGCCGATCATCGCTGCGATGCCGGAGTACCTCTTCTTTCGGCAGCGATACAAGCTCGGCGATCCGTCCGAGTCAGCCATGCTGTTCATCAGCGACGCGACGATCCGTCGCTGGTGTGGGCCGCGCTGGCGAATTGCTTCGTCGCGGCGAACTCGCGATGCGGCGGTGCTGACGCATTGGCAGGCCGAGCATCTCGATGCACTCGTGTCCGGCAAGGACTTGAAGCTCGGCCCGATCAACTCTGACTGGCCGACGTCGCAACCGGCTGATCCGCAACTGACGGCGACCGGCGTCGTCTCGCCAACTCTGGGACGCCCCGACTTTCAAACGCCAATCGCCGAACTGGTTTTCGATCACGTCACCGTCGCCGAACGGGACGCCTACCAGCGTTGGCGTGACGGATACCAATCCAATTGGAGCGGAGCGTTCGACCCGATCGCGCTGCGTGTCGGCACCGATGACAAGCGATTGCTGGCTGATCTGTCGATCATGCCGCTGATTGCCGGCAGTCAGTATCGCTCGATGGTGCAGGTCGTCAGCGGAGTCAAACTGACCGCCGAGTCGGGCGACCCACATGACACGCTGGCTCACTTCGTCATGGCGATCAACCGCGAGTCGCCGCCGATTCAGATGGCCAATCAGTTCCTCGCGGGAATCATGGCAGGACAAGCGGGACCATTGGGAGCCGCCAAGCCGCTCGACCCGCTCGGATGGCTGGGCAAGTCCGTTGCGGTCTACGCCGACCGCGATCCGTACTGGGCCGAGCTGCTCAAGCTCGACCCGCACGAACGGCAACTCAAGATTCAACGCGACGGCTTTCGTCTGCCGGTGGCGATTCGCATCGAGGTCGCTCAGCCATTGAAGCTGGCATTGTTCCTGACCTCATTGCGAGCGTACATCCAACAAACGGGGCCGGGACTGACGAAGTGGGAGTCGCTGAATCATCGCGAGCAAACGTACGTCAAAGTTTCATCCGCTCGTCGCGGAGCCACCGGCGTCGAGGAACTCGACAACGCCGTGCTCTTCTACGCGACCGTCGGCGACGGACTGATCCTTACTCCGAATGAAGAGGTGCTGAAGCGAGCGATCGACCGCCAACTCGCTCGCGACGAAAAGCCGGCCGACAAAAAATCAGACGCGCCCTCCGATGCAGACTCGCCGTGGCTCGGCGAATCCGTCGCGGTGAGTTTCGAGCAACTCTTGCCCTCGTTCTTCGCGTGGATCTTCGAGTCCGATGTCCGCCAGATGGCTCAAGCGGCGCAGATCCGGTCGTGGAACAACCTGCCAATCCTCAACGAATGGAAACGCCGCTACCCCGACCGCGATCCCGTTGAGCTCCATGCGAAATTCTGGAACGTCGAACTGATCTGCCCCGGTGGTGGCAAGTACGTCTGGAACGAGCGATGGCACACGATGGAATCGACGGTCTTCGGCCACCCCGGCGAACCGAAGATGCCAGAGCTGTCCAAAGCCGCCGAGCCAGACTCCTTCAAGCCCGGCCTCTTCCCGTTCACTCGCGCCCGCTTTGGTCTGACCTTCGAGCACGACGGCCTCCGATCACGCTTGGAGTTGCAGCGAGAAGCGAAGTAGACCGGACGCCTACGTCCAGCCTGCCGAACCGACCGGACGTAGGCGTCCGACCTACTTGCGGGGATTCCTGGTAGAAGCGCGACTCCGTTTCTACGATCCCGCCCGACTCGTCCAGCCGTCGTGTGCTGCGGCGAAACGAAAACAGAGACTGACTCTTGAAAGGAAACTGCCGTGGGATCAGGTGGACCGAATCGCCGAGCTGAAGTGGATGCTGCTCTGAAGGACGTGGATTTCTCGAAGAACACCTACCAGGTCGAGTTCGAGACGACGATGGGAAAAATTCTGCTCGACGTGTATCCCGACGTCGCACCCGGCCACGCTCAGAATCTGATCGGCCTGACGAAGATCGGCTTCTACAACGGCATCATCTTCCACCGAGTCATCTCCGGCTTCGTGATCCAAGTCGGCTGCCCGCTCGGCACCGGCACAGGCGGGCCAGGCTACACGATCAAGCAAGAGTTCAACGCCAAGCTGCATGACGCCGGTGTGCTTTCGATGGCTCGCACTCGCGACCCGAATTCGGCAGGCTCGCAGTTCTTCATCTGCCTCACCCGCGACGGCACGAAGAGTCTCGATAACCAATACACCGTCTTCGGCAAGACCGCCGACAAGACGAGCCTCGACGTGGTGCTCAAGATCGGCAGCACTCGAACGGACCCAGATAACGACCGTCCGCTGCAAGACGTGAAGATCACCTCCAGCCGAGTGATCGTCACGCCGAAGTAATCGGCACATTGTTCAACCGGGAACCTTGGCGGCTTCTTGCTGGCGACGATCGGCGAGTTGGTTGAGGACACTGGCGACCGCGTCGGCGACGGGGACTTTGGTCGGGGCCGAGTCGGTGCGCCACTTGAGTTCGATGAGGCCCTCTTGCAAGCCCTTGCCGCCGATGACGACTCGCAGCGGGAAGCCGATCAGGTCGGCGTCTTTGAATTTCACGCCGGCTCGCTGAGCGCGGTCGTCGAGCAGCACATCGACTCCGGATTTCTGAAGCTGCGAGTAGATCGACTCGGCGGCTTCGACGACGACTGGTTCTTCTTGTAGCGGGATGACGACGACTTCGTAGGGAGCGACGGCGAGCGGCCAGATCAGGCCGTTCTCGTCGTTTTTTGTCTCGGCGAGCGCGGCGATGATGCGGTTCACTCCGATGCCGTAGCAACCCATGATCAGCGGGTGCCGCGTTTCTTTTTCATCGGAGTAGTGAGCCTCCAAAGAGACCGAGTACTTCGTGCCGAGTTTGAAGACGTGACCGATCTCGATGCCGTGAACGAGTTCGAGCGTTCCCTCGCCGCGAGGACTTGGATCGCCGGCGGCGGCGTTGCGGAGGTCGTGGGTTGTGGTCAGCGAGTAGTCTCGGCCGACGTTGACGTTGACGATGTGATGGTCCCCTTCGTTCGCTCCGGTGATCGCGTTGACGATCAGCGGGACGTCGTGGTCGGCGAAGATCGGGCACTTGATACCAACCGGGCCGGCGAAGCCGACGGGGGCACCGGTCACTTGCAGGATGACTTCGGGCGTCGCCATTTCGAGCTTTGTCGCGCCGAGTGCTCGGCGGACTTTGCCTTCGTTGGCTTCGTGGTCGCCGCGAATCAGGACCGCGACCGGCTTGTCGTCGGCCGAGTAAATCAGCGTCTTGACCATCTTCTCCGGTTTGCATTTCAGGAACTTGCAGACCGCTTCAATCGAGCCGACGTTGGGCGTGTGCAGCTTCGTGAGCGGCTTCGCATCGGGCGAGGTGGCGATGGTCGGCGGTTTGCGGCCGGTGTCGGCTCGTTCGAGGTTGGCGGCGTAGCCGGTGGTGCGGCAGTGGACGATGCGGTCCTCGCCGTTGTTGGCGGGGCACATGAACTCGTGCGAGGCGTCGCCGCCGATGGGGCCGCTCTCGGCTTCGACCGGCAGGTATTCGAGACCGCAGCGAGCGAAGATGCGGCAGTACGCTCGGTACATCGCCTGATAGGTTTCGTTCAGCGATTCGAGGGTCGCGTGGAAGCTGTAGGCATCCTTCATCAAGAACTCACTGGTGCGAAGGACTCCGAACCGCGGCCGCTCTTCGTTGCGGAATTTCGTTTGAATCTGAAACAGGTTCAGCGGCAGTTGGCGGTAGCTGCTGACGAGCTTTGAGACGAGATCGGTGACAACCTCTTCGTGGGTCGGGCCGAGCGCGAAGTGGACTTCGCCGTTGCCTCGGCGTTGCTTCCAGTTGAACAGCACGTTGCCGAAGGCTTCTTTGCGTCCGGTGCGGACGAAGAGGTCGATCGGTTGCAGCGCGGGCATGTGGATTTCGATGGCACCGGCGGCTTCCATTTCCTCGCGGACGATGGCCTCGGCCTTGCGAAGTGCCTTCCAGCCCAGCGGCAGGTAGGTGTAGCTGCCGGCCATCAGTTGCCGAATCAGACCGGCTCGCAGCATGAGTTGGTGGCTGGGGACTTCGGCGTCCGCCGGGACTTCCTTCATCGTCGGGATCAAAGCCTTGGACCAGCGCACGTCATCCTCCTGGAATCGAAAGCGGAAACGAATTTGAGGACGGGATTTTAGCGGGGCAGAAAATCACGGACAGGGTGCGGTCGTGCCGGTTTTCAGGCTCCGCTCCTCAAGTTTTCAAGTTCCTGACATCGATTCGGCCGCTGGCCAGAGGGAGATTTGACTGTCCGCCGCCGTGACCTACGTTTCGGCGGCCCGAACCTAACGCGGAGGGGGACTTCGTGCAGACTGAATTTGACAACATTGCGACACTCGACTTGTCGATTGCGGACATAGGCGGACGAAGCCCCGTTGGGCAGTCACCGACGGCATCGACACGGTTGCTTCTGGATTTATTGAGGCTGTCTCGCAATGGTGATTTGGCGAAAACCACCGATCCCGAAGTCGAGACCTTGGACGGCGTCATCATGCGGCCGGTGTTGCGGAGTTTGTTGGCCGCATTGCGGCTGCGCGACCAATACACGATCCACCATGTTCGCCGCACCGCGATGTTCGCAACCGGCCTGGCGCGATTCTTGGGCTGGGACGGCGTCGCTTTGCGAAAGCTCGAAATCGCCGCGTTGCTGCACGACATTGGCAAAATCGGTGTCCCAGACCATGTGCTCTTCAAGCCCGGTTCACTGAACCCTGCCGAACAAGAACTGTTCGCGTTGCAGCACCATGTCGGCATCGACGTACTGCAAGCCTGCCGCGTGCATCAAGAAGTCTTGGACATCATCACGCAGGCCAATCCCAACTACGACAACGGACTTCGCAACGCCACCGAACTGCACCTAGGCTCGCGGATGCTGGCGATTGCGGATGCCTACGATTCGCTCTCGCACAAGCAGGTTTATCGTGACGCAAAAACTCACGAGGAGATTCTGTCGATTCTGGGAGGCTCGGCCGGGACGCGCTTCGACGGCAATCTCGTCAACCTGATGAATCGTTGGATTCAGGCCGAAGGTCCACCCTCCAGTCGCGAGTTGCAAGAGCCACCCAAGCTTCAGGGCGCGGGCTTCTTCCAGTTAGCCGAGGAGATGCAGGCCAGTTCGTTGTGCCACATTTTCTCGTACTTGTACGGACTGGAGAGCACCTACGACGGCTTTTATCTTGTCGATTCAGACTTGAAGTTTCGCATCTGGAACACCGGCATGGAACGCTTGCTGGGTCGTGATGCCGCGAAGATGCTCGACCAGCATTGGTCCAGCCGCCAAATCGGTTTTGCCGACAAGCAGGGCCGGCCGCTCGCTGACGAATCTCGCCCCATGAGCCAAGTCCTCCACGGCGGCCAGGCACGCACGGCGCAGCTTCAGGTGCAGCACGTCGATGGGCATTGGCTGAATGTCGAGGTCATGACCGTTCCGATGATCGATCACGACGGCAGCTTGCAAGGAGTCGCGGAAATCTTCCGTGACCTGTCGCACGATCGCCGCCGACGTCGCGAAGACAAAGACCTCCGCAAGCAAGCGACGCGCGACTCACTGACGGGTGTCGCCAATCGCGGCGAACTCGAACGCACGCTGGAGTCGATGCTGGCCGACTTCAATCAGGACTCCAATCCAGAGCCGATGTCGCTGATCTTTCTCGACGTCGATCACTTCAAGAGCATCAATGACACTCACCTGCACGCGACCGGCGACCAAGTGCTGGTCGGACTCGGAAAGCTGCTGCAAAGCGAGATGTACTCCGCCGAGACCATTGGCCGTTACGGTGGCGAGGAGTTCATCGTTGCGTGTCCTTCGACAGACCTCAAACAGGCCATCGCAAAAGCGGAGCGTTTACGCCTGGCGATCTGCGACGCAACCCTGTGCGACGTCCGTGAATTGAAAGTCACCGTCTCATTCGGAGTCACCGAAATCGAGCATGGCGACACGCTCAACGATGTCTTCAGCCGTGCGGACAAGGCTCTGTTCACCTCCAAAGAAAAAGGCCGCAACCGCACGACCGCGCTGACCAAACGCGAGTTTCTCAGCGGCAAAACAGAGACTCCGCAAGTCGTGCCGGTGCTGACCTACGACTTTGAAGGCTCATTCCTCGCGTGCGTGACCTCGGACATGATCGTGCTGAAATGCGGCAGCTTCGTGCATGAACAGAAGGCCCGGCTGATGCAGACCGATCAGGGACATGTTGTGATCCACGTCGGCTCAACATTCCTCTTGCCGTTCTGGGGCTCGAAGCCAGCGCGGCAGCCGGTGGAACTCGACATCACGTTCGGCCCGCCGCCGAAAGACGTGATGGTTATCAAGAAACAAGGCGCGAGTGAGCGGACCTACTTTCAGGTCAAAATCAAACCGCGCGGCTGGCCTCCTGATGTCGCCGCGTTCCAGACTCGCGCCCGACATGCCTTCCGTTTACTGAAGTCCTACTTCGTCGCCGACTGATATTTTGGCGATGACTCAGTAACTACGGCAGTTCGTGAATGCGCAGCCCCTTGAACTCCACCGGTGAGCCTTCCGATTCGAGGCACAAGAAACCTTTTTTCGGATCGCAGTCCTTTCCGCCGTTGACCTTCTCGCCGTTGACCCACAGATCGACTTCGCCGTTGACCGCGCGGACGTAGTAGTGGTTCCACTCGCCCACCGGTTTGGTGATTCGCTTCGTCGGAAAGCTGCGGCTGCTGTCCGGCTTGCCAACCATGTAGGTCGAGCCATCGTCGCGCGTGTAGGTGATCTGCGGCGTGATGGCCTTCATCTTGGAGCCACCGACCGGGAACACGTCGCCGTGACTGGTGAACCAGTCGGACGGTTTGCCCTTCGACTTTTCCCAGTTCGTTTCGTAGCCGATGTCCAACACCTGCACCTCGATGCCGACCTTCGGCAGAGCGTTCGGCTTCAAGTCCTTCATCCCTTCTTCGGTCGCCCACAAAAAGATGCCGGAGTTTCCCGCTGGCTTCAAATGCCGCCACTGCGCGACCAGTTCGAGATTCGTGAACTCCTTCTTCGTCCGAATCACGCCGACCGGCTTGCCCGTGCATTGAGCCATCCCGTCCTTCCACGTCCAAGTGTCGGGATCGCAATTCACGTTCTCGAAGTCCGCTTCCGTGAGGTCTCGCCACCCCGGCCCCTGTCCTTTGAGGGTCTCTTTCGAGGGAGCCGCTGGCTCATCGGCGAGCAGCGCTGACGTCGTCGCGGCGAGGCAGCCAAACAGAATCGACCACACGGCAATTTTAGAGACGCGCTTCATCGGTGGAGCCTTTCGAC
>CAZILR010000165.1:6947-9202 GCA_964539995.1 uncultured Planctomyces sp. | reverse complement strand
GTCCCCGTCCATCAGTTCCGTGAGCACTGGCCCATGCTTTTTGAGAAAGTTCCAGAGCCAGGCCATCACGGCACAAAGGTCAACGGTCTTCGCATCGACTGGACAACTCCAACGAGAAGCCATGCGCTGCAGATGAACCGTCTGCCGGCCGCCGAACATTCGCCCGACGAGTCGCTGGGGGACTGCCCGAACCACTTCCATGATCTCATCGTCGCTTCGTTTGGCTGGCGTCTTGGCTGTCATCAGAACCTCGCTTTCTTTCAGGTGAAAAAAATGGTTTCGGTGCAAAAAGTGAGAGATAGGGCGTCGCCCCACTGCGCGGCACCCCCTGCCAAAGAACCTACAGGGTGGGGGGGTAGGCAGCCGGCCCGGCGCTGCTCGGTCAGACCGAGTTCACGGCTTCGGCTTCGTCGAATGCTTCGTCGTACTGGGCAATGGTGGCTTCCAGCCGTTCGGCGTGCGCGGAGAACATCAGTTTGATTCCTGCAACCAGTTCCGTGAGGGCATGCTCCGCCCGCGATAACACGATCGGGTCCGTCACGCCGCTCCGTCGCAGCGATTCGAGAATCACATCGCGGAGATTGTCACCCAATGTTTGCTTCAGCTTTCGAGTCGATTCCGGGGCGCACAACGCCTCGTGGACAGCAGTTTCAAATTCATCGCCTTCGCCCATCATGTGTCGTGTTCCTTTCAGTTCAGGCAATCGGTCATCACGGCCCCTCGTCCGTCGTTCGAGCGAAGCCTGCCCACGGTCATCAGCAACGCCGCAAGAGTCTCCAGATGATCCGGGCCGAGCGTTCGCAGTACGTCCGCGACGGCATCGGGTTTCGGCTTCTCGCCACGCGGAATAGGCGTCAGCGCTTCAGCGATGACGTTCGGCCAGACTTCGCTGCTGATGTAGCGCACCACGTCGTCGGCAATCGGTGTCCTTGATGGCTCGGACATTCGCCGAAGGCTCTCGAATTTGGATCGTGTTGCGGCGGGCAGGCCGGCGCTCGTCAGGAGTCCGTTGAAGTAGCAGCGAGGCAATCGGCCTTTCCTGCGACCGCAGTACCAGACTACCGGCAAGCGTTGATCGAGATGGCGGCAAATCGCCCGGATGGTAGGACGGCTCAGTGGCAGCCTCTTGCCGTTTTGGAGAACCACTTCGCCAACATCCAAGTCGAGGTCTGCCGGCCTGACGGTCAGCGCGTCCGAGACCCTCATTCCCGTGTCTCGCAGGAACAGAATCAACGAAGTCCACCACTGAGAGCAGGGAACGCCCGTTGTTCGTTTGCAGCGTGGCCGATCCGTGATCGACGGCATTCGGCCCCGCAGCCTGTCAGCGGCGACGAGCAGCTTCAGCACTTCTGTCAGCGTCCAAGAACCGGGCTTCCGTCTCGTGATCTTCAACCTGGTGACGTTGCTCGGCCGCACGCTCACCAAACCTCGCTCGGCCGCGAACGTCCAGAGCAGAATCAAGTGATCGCAGTTGCGTTTGGCCGTGGCAGTCGATGCGGTTTGGTGCCGCCAAGCCGTGAACCGGTTGATCGTGTCGTCGGCGAGATGCTTCTGCGTGGGCGGACACTTCAAAAAGGCCGCGAAGGCTTTCTCGCTGTAGCGGAGTTGCCGCGCTGATCCTGCCTTCATCGTTGGCCGCGACTCGACATAAGCGTCCACCAGCTCGGCGACCGTGTGCGGCGGCTTCAAGATCGCTGGCATCAATGCCCCCCTTCCGGTTTGGCCAACGCCTTCGCCAATCGCAGGAGAGAGGCCATCTCTTCGGCCGACAGGCCCTTGAGGACTTCAGCGAGATCTCCCACTTGTCGAGGCGAAGAGCCGTTGACCGACATTTGCTCTCGCATCTCCACGGGCAGTTCGAATCGCTGCGCAGCACGGTCCAGGACTTTGAGCGGGTTGACGTAATGCTGGCGGATTCCCAGCCCACAACCGTGGATCAAAGCTCCCGCGTCGTTTGTGGTGCATGACCACTCGCTGATAGAGGCCCGCCTCACCATTTGCGGTCCGAAGCGTTCGACGCCAGCCAACTTGCAGAGTCGGGTCAATTCTCGCCGAACGAATCGGATCGAACCTTTTGGAATCGGTGTGACGTAAACGGGGTCCAAGCCGCGAACCATGTCGAGATGGCGTTGCACGTCAGGCGTGACCGGGAAGACGTGTGGCGCTCCCGTCTTCGATGCCTGCCATTCGATCCGATCCGCGGAGACGTGCGACCATTCGAGCTGTCTCAAATCGCCGATCCGTAGGCCAGTCCA
>CAZILR010000165.1:0-6847 GCA_964539995.1 uncultured Planctomyces sp. | reverse complement strand
CGGAGACGTGCGACCATTCGAGCTGTCTCAAATCGCCGATCCGTAGGCCAGTCCAATAGCCAAGAAACAACACGCCCCGCCAAAACCTATCCCGCTCGTCCGTCGTCCAGAGCTTCCACTGTCCCCGCTGGGTCTTTTGGGAGTAACTGCCGGCTGGTCCGATGAAAGTCCGTCGCGGGTAAATTGCATGACTGACGAGCGCGTAGACTTTCCCGATGTCGTCCGTGCTCGGCTGCTTGGCTGTCGGACGTGGCTTCTTCAGCCGTCGTCCGGGGTCAGGCACCTTGCATTTTGCGTCTCTGAGAACGGTCAGCATGTCGCTGATCGTGTCTTCGATGGTCGTCGGCGACAGCTTGGCGTCCAGGCACGACTCGCGAAACTTCTCGATGTTTGCCGTCGTGATCGGCAGGTTGCTGCTGGCGTGCCGTTCCCAGCAGTTGACGCGATAGCGATAAGTCCCCGCTCGCTTCAAATCGGGCGACGATGCGATGTACCTCTCGACCACGTCCCGCAACGTCCCCAGGTTGCCAGCTGGCTTCACCCGATTCGTCTTGCCCTTGGTTGCTGTCCGTCTCATCGTGACACCCCCTTTCCGTGAGGTGCCGCAGTTGTCGCGGGAACGTCATCGGGCGAAAGCCCCGCCAGTCCCACAATCGCGTCGCGAGCGTCTTCAGAGAGCGTCGGCCAAGCGTCGATGACTGCGAGCAAGCGAGGGTCATCGGGAACAGTCAGAGCTTCGTCTTCTGCATCAATTGCACCGGAATTCGCAGCGATCAGGAAGTCCGGTTTTTGTAAGTCATTGGCAGACTCATCATTCTGGAAATTGCTTCGATTCCCATCCACTCCCGCTTTTTCTGAACCGTTCGCTGGGAGCGGCTGAATTTTCGCGATTGAGTCGTGACAGAGGACGATTCGCTGATCTACGACGCAGCATCGGCGCAACAAAATTTCGCACGCGGTCTCGCGGTGAGTTGGCTATACTCCGGTCACTCGGTGTGCCGTTGAGCCTTCCTTCAGGAGCGAGTCATGCGAGGGCGAATCCTGTGGTTGTCGTTGAGCCTGGCCGTGGCGTGCGGGTTGGTCGGCGTGACGTTGCGTTCGCTGGAAGCGGACGAGCCGAAGGAGACCCAGAAGCCGGCAGAAAAAACCGACAAGCCCGAGAAGCCGGGTGAGACGCCCAAGGACGAGGCCAAGCCGCCGGCGGTGAATCCGTTGCAGGAGTTGTTTCAGAAGCTGATCCCACGACAAACTCCGCAACAAATCGAGCAGCCGCCGCGCAACAACATCAATCCGCGAGGTGTGGCCCCGAAAGCTCAAGTGCTTGACCCTGATGCGCGGGATCAGATCGACGCGCGAGCCGCGAAGGATCGCAAGCAGGCGGAATTGCTGCGTAAGGCGAGTGCGGCGGCGCATGCTCAGGACTGGCAAGCGGCGTTGGAATGGGCGCAGACTCTGCTGGCTCAAGAGGAAGACTCCGTCAGCCGCGTTGACAATGGATGGGTATCGGTGCGCGAGCAGGCCATGCGGTTGATGCTGCGAATTCCTGAGGACGTGCTGCGCGGATTTCGTCAGCGAATCGGCGCGGAAGCGGCTCGGCGGCTGGACGAGGCGGAGGAGTCGGGACGGATTGATCGACTGGCTCATATCGCGATGCGATTTCTGGTGCTCGAACAGGGTCAGTCGGCCGCTCAGCGGTTGGCCGTGCGACATTTGGATCGCGGCGAGTTCGCACTGGCGACGCGCTGGTTTCGTTGGCTCGATGATGCGAAGGCGTCTATCACGCGCGAGCGGCACTGGCAGTTGCAGGCGGCGCTCGCGGCGAAGCAAGCGGGTGACAAAGACTCGGCTGAGAAATGGCTGAAGAAGAATTCGCCGAACATCGAAGAAGGCTCAGCGAGTCGTCCAACGCTCGACGACGAACAGATCGAGATGGGTGGGACGAAAATTCGTGTCAACGATTGGTGGTCGGCGTTGCCCGGCCGAGTCGTCGCGCAAACGGCTCCTGCGGAATGGCCGATGTTTTTCGGAGCGGCGAATCGCGCGGCGCTCAGTCGCGGGGGCGAGCCGCTGCTGTTGCCGCGCTGGCGGCAGCCGCTCACGCAGATGCAGCCGTTGCAGCGGCAGATCGAAATGCTCGTCGAGGACATGCACGATCAGAATCGAGCGACGATCTCGGTCTGTCAGCCGTTGCTCGTCAACGGCTGTGTTGTGCTGCGGACGCTGGGAGGCGTGCAGGTCTTCGATGTCGAGACTGGCCGAGCGCTGTGGTCCACGGCCGAGCGATTCACGGCCGAAGATTTGCTGGGCCCGGGCCAAACGCAGCCGACGTATTCCTCGGGCAATCGAGTGATTCGGGTTGTGAATGGCGTACGGCAGGTCGATTACAGCAACACGAATTGGGAACAGCATCCGATCGCGCAGTTGCTGTTCGCGAACGGAAATTTCGGGGCGCTCAGCAGCGACGGGCGGCAGTTGTTCTCGGTCGAAGACGACACGTTTGTGATGCAGCAGATGCAGATGTATTGGGGCAACAACGATCCGTCCAAGCAAGACGCGCTGCGGCGAAGTTGGACCAGCAACAAATTGGTGTCGTATGACCTGCGCAATGGCCGGCCGTTGTGGGCGGTGGGTGGATCCGAATCGAGCGAGGCGTTTCAGCCGGAATTGCCGGGGGTGTTTTTCTTTGGTGCTCCCGTGGCGGATGGTCACGAGCTGTTCGTGATCGGCGAGCGAGACGGCGAGATTCGCCTGTTCTGCCTGCAAGCGGAGACCGGCAAGCCGCTGTGGACTCAATTGCTGGCGACGGCGGAGACAGTGATCTCGCGTGACATCGCGCGACGGCAGTTCGTGGCGCAGGTGTCGATTTCCGACGGCTTGGTGATCTGCCCGACGACGGTGGGTTGGCTGGCGGCGGTCGATCGCGCGTCGAGGCAGTTGCGCTGGGTGCATCGCTACTCCGCACCGCAAGTCAACAATCCGCGTCGTGGCATGGTGGGGCAACCGGTCACGCAGTTGATGCCGTGGGGACAACGCTGGTTGCCGTCGGCTCCGGTGGTCGTCGGCGATGCCGTCGTCTACACGCCTCAAGAATTGTTTGACGAACTCCAGACGCGCACGACGAACATCGTGTGTCTCGGCTTGCATGACGGTGCTCGGCGTTGGCTGAAACCAAAAGAGAACTGGCTGGCGCTCAACGGTGTTGCGGATGGCAAGGTGCTGTTGCTGGGACAGACCAGCATCGGAGCGTTGTCGCTGACCAACGGCGACTCGGCGTGGAATCTGGCGATCACTCCCAACACGGACGGCGTTCCCAGCGGCTTGGGAGCGATTGCTGGTGACCGCTGGCATGTGCCGCTCAGCAGCGGGCAGGTCTGGACGCTGTCGCTCAAAGATGGTTCGCGAACCGGTCGGCAATGGGCCAACACAGGAACACGGCTGGGAAATCTGGCTCTGTACCGTGGCGGAGTAATCTCGGCGCATCCCGCCGGACTGACCTGCTTCGAGCAACGTGAGTCGATCGCCGAGCAAATTCGGCAACGCCAGCAACGTGATCCCGATGACGTGTTCGCGCTGCTGACCGAGGCTTCGATTTTGCAGCTCGAACACAAATCGAACGACGCTTGGGGTCTCTTGAAGCGAGTGAAACCAGACACACTCTCGGCGGAACTGCGGCCGCGATATCTGGACGCTCTGCGAGAAGTCCTGAGCGACGTCATCGCACAAGACCCGTCCAAGCTGGCGGGTGATCGAACGGCTGAACTGGCGACGTTTGAGAAGTGGCTGACCGAACCAGACGATCAATTGCAGGCGAAGCGATTGCGAATCGAGCACCAGCAACTCAAGGCGCATCAAACCGGCGATCGGAAGTTGCTTCTCGACACGCTGGAATTACTGCTGCAATTGTCGCGCGACGAGAGCGAGCAGGTTCTGGTTCTGAGCGGGTCTCCGGCGATCGCCGTCCGGTTGGATGCGTGGGTCGAAGGTCAACTCTTGTTGCTTTGGGGATCAGTCAAAGACGAAAAGCGTGCGGACGTCGATGCTCGCATTGTCGAAGAAATTCAGAACCGCAGTCGCTCGACACCAGCGGAACGGCGGCGTGTCTTGGACCTTTTCGCGTTTCATCCGGCAACACGCGAGTTGCGTTGGCAAGAAATCGAACACGCGATCTCCGAACGTGATGTCTCGCGTGCGGAACTCACGCTGCTGCGATTGGTCGAGGGGCAGGATTCGCTGGAAGCGGCGCGTGCGTGGCAGCGGCTGGTCGAACTGTACCGATCGCTGGATTTGAAAGACGACGCGGCGGCGGCCGGTCAGCAACTGAGCCGCTTGAACGACGCCAAATTCGCCGATGGATCGACGGCGAAGCAATGGGTGGAGAAGGAAGTCGAAGCGGGACGACTGGCTCGGACGACGGTGTCGCACGCCCCGGATTGGAGCACGCTCGAATTCAAAATGCAGCGTTCGATGGGCTATCAGGGGAACGCGGAGCAAGTGCTGGAATGCACGTTGCCGGATGCTCGCTGGCCGTTCTTCGCGGCGCAACGGTTTCAGTATCAGATGTTGAATGGCCCGATCTCAGCGCAGCGTCTGGCGATGTCGCGGTTGGGGGACAGCCAGTTCGACTGGTCGTTGCCGCTGCGCAACAAACTGACGAGCAACATGGGCTACGGAACGGTCATTCGCACGGTCGGCCATCAAATGCTGGTCTATCACCGCGAGGTTTTGCATCTGCTCTCGCCATTGGATCATCGGGTCGTGTGGACTCGCCCGCTGGAATCACGCGCCGTGAATTACCTCGATCCGATGCAGGCCGCGCGCCGGCAAACTCAGCCGATGCAAACCAGTGCCGAATTCCAATCGCGTCCGGTGGACCCGACGGATGAGATGACTCGCAACTCGCTGCTGACGCTCTGCACGCCGGAGTTGATTGGCTATCGGGGCCGTCGCGTGCTGACCGTGACCGACGCCGCGACCGGCCAATGGCGCTGGGAACTGCGTGACTTGCCGAATGACGCTCGCGTGCAGGCGACGAACGATTTCATTTCCGTCGCATCGGCGTCACGTTGGCCGAATGGGCTGCTGCTGCGTGCTCGCGACGGGCAGTCGGTGCCGCTCGTCATGCAACACCCCGAACGTTTCCAGTCGGCGAAGATGTCGCTCGGTTCCGATTTGTTGGTCGTGTCGAAAGCGGACGCGAACACGATCGCTGTGGAGCGCTGGAACCCGCTGGCTCAAAAAACCGTTTGGCGTGACACGTTCCCGACGACGAACCAGTTCTCGTGGCTCGATGCGCGCACGCTGGCGACGCTCGACAAGGACGGCAAGCTG
Organism: uncultured Planctomyces sp.; assembly: GCA_964539995.1. Classification (GTDB taxonomy): domain Bacteria; phylum Planctomycetota; class Planctomycetia; order Planctomycetales; family Planctomycetaceae; genus SXKJ01. The sequence continues at coordinate 1,519 of CAZILR010000165.1, read as the reverse complement.
GCGACGCTGGACATCGACACGCACGAATCGCAGACGCTGGGCACCGTCAAGCCGGCCGATTTGTCGGGACTCAATCACCGCCGCTACTTGGTTGCCGATCACGATCGCTTGTTCTTGATCGTGTCAGGCGAGCGAACGAATTTTTACGGCGACGAGTTCGCGACGGTCCCGGTCAACGGGACGATGTTCGCCTTCGACCGCCGCGCCGGCGGAGAACTCTGGCGGCAGAAGGTGGACAACCAAGGCTTGATCTTGAATCACTTCGGCGCGTCGCCGGTGCTCCTGTTCTCGACACGTCGTTTCGAACTGCGAGGTCGAATCCAGGTGCAAGTTCAGAAACTGCTGATGCTCGACAAGAAGACCGGTCGCAAACAGTTCGAGGAGGAATTCACGAACCAGTTCAGCGGCTATCGCGGCTTGAATCTCAACCTGGCCGAGCGGCAAATTGAACTGCTGACCTACAACGATCGGCTGAAGCTCATCGGCAGCGAACCTTCGAAGGCCGAAAAGTAGCCCAGGCCCTTGTGGCCTGGAGGAATCGTCCGAAGAAAAGGCATCGTCCGGCCAAGGGGTCGGGCTACAGAAATCTTGGGAACCGACTCGCGGGACGACGCCTCTAACGGCGGTCTTTGAGACGGCCTGAATGATTTGTGCGAACGGCGGGAATATCCCGGCCGCTCGCTGCTCTGGATGGGTACATCTTCCCTCGCTGCTCGCCGCATGCACGAGAGCGATCACGTCTGATTGTCGCTGGTCTCCAGCGAACGCTTTTCCAAACCACGTCTTTGACGAAGGGGTCATCATGCGCCGATTGCTTTGCGCGTTCTTGTTGAGTGCTGGGATGAGTGCGGGAATCATCGGCTGCGGCGAACAGGCAAGACAGCCGAGTGCGGGCGGAACTCCCGAACCCGAACACAAACAATTGAATGCTGAAATAGCCCCAGCCACGACTTCGACATCGGCTCCGGCTCCGGCGGCTGGCCAGCGATTCATGTCTCTGAAGGCCGTGATGCCCATCGCCGATTTTGGTAAAGCGGTCATCGTCGATTTGCCGCAGGACGTATCGGAGAGCAATCTCGAAAGTTCCAACACCGAAGCTTACGACCATCAAATCGAGAACTCGTTTCAAGCCGTCAATCAGCATCCGCTCTCGACGTTTTCGATCGACGTGGACACGGCGTCGTATGCGAACGTGCGACGAATGCTGACCAGCGGTCAGTTGCCTCCGAAGGGAGCAGTTCGCATCGAAGAGTTGCTCAACTATTTCAACTACGACTATCCGCAACCGGAAGGGGACGTCCCGTTCTCGGCGAACATCGAGATCGCCGAGTGTCCGTGGAAGCCGGCACATCGGTTGGCTCGCATTGGGCTGAAGGGGAAAGAGATCGCTGCCGATAAGCGCCCCGTCAGCAACTTGGTGTTCTTGATCGACGTCTCCGGCTCGATGCAGAGCCAGAACAAATTGCCGCTCGTCATTCAAGGTTTGAAATTGCTGGTCAACCAACTGACGGAGAACGAT
>CAZILR010000164.1:0-9218 GCA_964539995.1 uncultured Planctomyces sp. | reverse complement strand
GTGGGGCGAGTCATCTAGACCCACAAGAATTATCGGTGGGACTCGCGATGCTGACCCACCCTACGTTGAGAAGAACTCGTCGATCGCGGGTCCGAACTTGGCCTGCGTCCGGTGAGCAAGTATGTTGGCTCGAAGCCTGCCCGATGGTCCGTCGTGGAGATTGAGATGCTCGCGCGAAGTCCGCTGATCGCATTGTTCGGCCTTCTGTTTCTCTCGTCGCTTCGAGCCGATGAACGGGTCGATTACGAGAAACAGATCAAGCCGATCTTCACAACGCGCTGCGTCGCGTGCCACGGAGTGTTGAAGCAGGAAGGGGGATTGCGACTCGACACGGGAGCCTTCGCGATTCGTGGCGGTGACGCGGGAGCGGCCGTCACTCCGGGAGATGCTGCGGCGAGCCGGTTGATCGCGCGCGTGACGGCGGCCGATCCGGCGGAGCGCATGCCGCACGACGAGGCACCGCTCAAGCCCGAGCAGATCGCCGCTCTGCGAGCGTGGGTCGCGCAAGGTGCGAAGTCTCCTGCCGACGAACAGCCCGAACGAGATCCTCGTGAGCATTGGGCGTTTCGTCCTGTGGTTCGGCCGCCCGTTCCGCCGCGTGCGGATTCCGCTTGGTGCAGGAACCCGATCGACGCCTTTATCGCGGAGGATCATCGTCGCCAAGGACTCACGCCGCAGGTCGAAGCGACGCGCTCGGAACTGATTCGGCGTCTGTACCTGGACCTCATCGGCGTGCCGCCGAGCCTTGAAGAACTGGCGCTCATCGAAGCTGATCGAGACGACGGCTGGTACGAGCGGTTGGCGAAGCGGCTGCTGGATGATCCTCGGCACGGCGAGCGTTGGGCGCGGCATTGGATGGATATCTGGCGTTACAGCGACTGGTGGGGGCTGGGGGATCAACTGCGGAACAGCCAGCCGCACATCTGGCACTGGCGCGACTGGATCATCGAATCGCTCAACGCCGACACGCCGTACGACGAGATGATCCGGTTGATGCTCGCGGCCGATGAGCTGCATCCGAACGACCTCGACAAGCTGCGAGCGACAGGGTTCCTCGCCCGGAATTATTTTCTGTTCAACCGCAATCAATGGATGGACGAAACGGTCGAGCACGTCAGCAAGGGGTTCCTCGGGCTGACGATGAATTGCGCGAAGTGCCACGACCACAAGTACGATCCCATCGAGCACGCCGACTACTACCGCCTGCGTGCGTTCTTCGAGCCGTACCATGTGCGGCTGGATGTCGTCCCTCTCCAGGCCGACCTCGTTGTGGATGGCATCCCGCGCGTCTTCGACGGACGACTGGACACGCCGACGTATCGTTTCATTCGCGGCAACGAAAATCAGCCCGACAAGTCGGCCGTCCTCGTGCCTGGCATTCCCAAGTTGCTGGCGTTCCGCGAACTGACAATTGCTCCCGTTGCGCTTCCGATCGAGTCCTGGCAACCGGAGCGGCGAGCGTGGGTGGGCGAGGCTCATGTCGTCGTGGCGGAGAAATACGTCACCCTTGCTGAGAAGACTTTGGTTGCCGCGAAGCAGAAGTTGGCGGCGCTGCCACCGGCCGAGTCAGCATCAGCGAAGGCCGCGATCTTGGACGCTGAAGCGGAGGTCCGTGCTGCGGAATTCGGATTGGCTCAGGAATCGGCGGAGCTTCGCAGCATCGAGAGTCGCATCGAGGCGATGAAGGCAACGTGGGCCAAAACGGATGACACGACTAACAACGCTGCGCTTGTCGAAGCGGAGAAAGCAAAAGTCGCCGAAGCCGTGACGGCCGAGCGTCAGGTTGCGTTTGCGAAAGCTCGGCGCAGCGTGGCGAATGCCGAGCTTCGCCTGCTTCGCGCGGCGGCCGACAAGAAGGAGCCGATCGAAAAGGAATTGAAAGCGGCGCGCGAGTCTTTGGACAAAGCCGAGAAGCAAGCGACCGCTGCCGTTGTTCCGACCGATCGCTTCGCGCCGTTGGTCGGAGCCAAGTGGACACCGACTCGGTTCTTCTCGTCGGGCGCGGATGACCCGGCCGTGACATTCGGGCCGCAGAGCAGCGGACGGCGCAAGGCGCTGGCCGAGTGGATCACCGATCGTCGCAATCCGCTTACCGCGCGAGTCGCCGTCAATCATCTTTGGGCGAGACACATGGGCACGCCGCTGGTTCCGACGGTCTTCGATTTCGGCCGTAAGGGAATCACGCCGGCTCACCCCGAACTGCTCGACTGGCTCGCTGCAGAATTGATGGAGAGCGGCTGGAGCATGAAGCACCTGCACCAGTTGATCGTCAGCTCGGCGACCTATCGCATGTCTTCATCGTCGGCCGGACGTGACGCCAACGTCGCAAAGGATCCGGATAACGCCAGTGGTTGGCGGCGCACACCGATTCGGCTGGAGTCGGAAGTCGTGCGCGATTCGATCCTGTCGCTCGCGGGGACGCTCGACCTGACGCGCGGCGGTCCGCCGATCAAAGCCGCCGAGCAAGCGGAGTCCCGGCGACGCAGCCTGTATTTCTTCCACTCGAACAACGAGCGGAATTTGTTCCTCACGACGTTTGATGAAGCGATGGTGAAGGAGTGCTACCGGCGCGAGCAGAGCATCGTCCCGCAGCAGGCTTTGGCGATGACCAACAGCCGGCTCATCCTCGATGCGTCCAAACTGATTGCGGAACGGATCGAGAAGGCGAAGCTGGCAGATGCACCGGACCTCGACGACACCACGTTCGCTCGAAGTGCGATGACGTTGCTGCTCGGTATCACCGCCAACGACGCCGAGTTGGCCGCCAGCCTGAAGGCGTTCGATGCCTGGCGACGTCTGCCCGAAGGACACGGCCGCGACGCGCGAGCCTTTTTCGTTTGGGCACTGTTGAACCACAATGATTTCGTCACCCTGCGCTGAAACCGCAGCTCGGAGTTCCGCGATGAACACGACTCTTCAACGCCACGAACGAATGACGTCGCAGCTCCCGTCGCGCCGCGCGTTTCTGTCGGACGCGGGTCTCGGATTCGGAGCATTGGCGCTGAGCGTAATGCTGCACCGCGACGGAGCGGCGAACGAGTCAGCGTGGTCGTCGCCGACAGGGCAGCCGCACTTCCCGCCGCTGGTCAAGAGCGTGATTTGGCTCTTCATGAACGGTGGCGTGAGCCACATGGAGAGCTTCGATCCGAAGCCGATGCTCACGAAGTACGGCGGCAAGACGATCGCCGAAACTCCGTTCGCCGACGCGCAGAATCCCAAGAAGCTCGCCATCGAGCGGCTGGTCGTACCCGACGGCAACGGCAACCAGCGCAACACGCTGTATCCGCTGCAGGTCGGCTTTCGGAAGCATGGCGAGAGCGGCATTGAGATCAGCGATTGGTTCCCGCATGTGGCACGAAACGTCGATCGGCTGGCGATCGTCCGCTCGATGTGGACGACGGACAGCAATCACGGAGCTCAAACGCAGTTTCATTCGGGACGCCATCAGAACGACGGCGACTTCCCCAACCTCGGCGCGTGGGTGCATTACGGACTCGGCTCGCTCAACGACAACCTGCCGCAGTTCATTTCGATCGGCAACCGCGAGTACTGGAACAAGAAGGATGGTCACTATCTCGGCCCGGCTCACGATGCCGTCCCGCTGCGGATCGATCCGAACAACCCGCTCGACTTCAGCCGCCCCGAGCGTCCGTTCGCTCCGCAGGCCCAAGCCGTGGGTGTCGATCTGATTCGCGAACTCAACACGCTGCGCGGCACCGCGTACCCGCAGGACACGGCGCTCGCGGCGCGAATCGCGTCGTATGAACTCGCGTTTCGCATGCAACGCTCGGTCCCCGAAGTGTTGGACTTCTCGAAAGAGACCGCCGAGACCAAGGCTCTCTACGGACTCGACCTGCCGCACTGTCGCGACTTCGGCTCGCAGCTTCTGGCAGCGCGGCGCTTCATCGAGCGTGGCGTTCGCTTCATTCAGATTCAGCACGGAGCCGGTGGAGCCGGCGCGTGGGACGCTCACGGCGGACTGAAGTCGAACCACGAGAAGAACGCGCTCGCCGTCGATCAACCAATCGGCGCGTTGCTGGAGGACTTGGACCGGCGCGGAATGCTCGACGAAACGCTGGTGGTCTTTGCCACCGAGTTCGGTCGCACTCCCGGTTCGCAAGGAGCCGACGGCCGCGATCATCACATCTTCGGCTTCACGGTCTGGATGGCCGGCGGCAACCTGAAGCGCGGCGTCGTCCACGGTGCCACGGACGAAATCGGTTTCCACGCCGCCGAGCATCGGCACTACGTCACCGACATCCACGCGACGATCCTGCACCAACTGGGCCTCGACTCCCGCCAGCTAGAAATCCCCGGCCGCAAACGCCTCGACATCGATCACGGCCACCCGATCATCGAAATCATCGCGTGAGCCGCTGGAATTGGGACCGGCACCGAACGAAGCCGACGCGAAAAAGGAAATAAAGGAATGAGTGAGACACTCCGCGAACCCGTGAAGGTGTCGCCGTTCCTGGTGCGTCATTTCGTGTGGATCGCAATTGGTTCGTTATTGCTGTTGGCAGTCGGCGGTGTCTTGGTCGTCTGGATGCCATACCAGCGAGAGCAGAGGATTGCGAAGGAAATTGAAGCGGTCGGCGGGTTTGTCAGATTTGATTTCACCGGGCCAGATTGGATGCCCGATTTCGTCCGCGACCGGCTTCCGCTGTGGACCCATGTCACTGAGATTGTTGTCGGCGAAGCCTCCACTACGGACGCCGAGTTGGAGTCTTTCAACGGGCTTTCAAGCCTCACGTCTCTTGGCCTCGGCAACAATCCAATCAGCGATAACGGGCTGACGCGCTTGAAGGGGCTGCCGGGCCTCAGCGGGCTTGGCCTCGATAACACGCAAATCACCGATGCCGGATTGAAGCACCTGAAAGGACTGACGAGCCTCCAGGGGCTTGACCTCCGCAACACGCAAATCACTGACGCTGGGCTGGAGCATCTCAAAGGACTCTCAAGTCTGGTATGGCTTTACCTCAATAACACGCAAGTCAGTGGCACAGGGTTCGATCATCTCAAGGGGCTAACGAGCCTCTACGGACTGGATCTCAGCGGCTCAAGTGTCACTGATGCCGGATTAGAACATCTCAATGGGATTCCAAGTCTCAGATATCTGTCCCTCAACAACACGCAGGTTAGCGACGCGGGGTTGGAGCATCTAAAACGGCTGCCGAGCCTCGATTGGCTTATCCTCAGTCGCACACGGATCACAGATGCTGGGCTGGTCCATCTGAAAGGACTGCCAAATCTCGGACGCATTGACCTCGAACACACGGCAGTCACCAACAGCGGTGTTGCAGAACTCGAAAAAGCACTGCCCAAGCTGGGTATCGAAAAGTAAGAATGGGGGACGGGAAAACCAAAGCTGCCAGGAACCGTTTTCACCGCACCCGAACTCACGCACCGATGCCAGCACGCTGGCGCGTGATCGAAAACAGAATCACTTCTCTTCCGTTTCGGTGAAAGCGTGACTCAGGCTGCATGCCGAGTTTTTCAATCACGCGGATCGACGCCAGATTCGGCGACTGCACCGTGGCGACGATGCGCTGGAATCCGAGCGTCTCGAACCCATGCTTCAGAACCGCGCGGGCGGCTTCGGTGGCCAAGCCTCGGCCCCAATGCTCTTGGGCCAGTCGCCACCCGATCTCGGCACCATCGCTTGTCGGAACGAAGCCGCAGAAGCCAGTCACCGCCGAGCCAGGCTTGTGGATCATCGGCCATTGGCAGAACCCCAGAGTCTGCGACATCTCGCGAGCACGCGCGATGAATTGCTCGGTTCTTTCCAACGACCACGGTTCGCCATCGCCGACGAATTGCATGACGCTGGAGTCGGCACAGATCGAATGAAAGGACTCCAAGTCCGCAGCGGTCCAGTCCCGGAAAGTCAGACGCTCAGTTTCGGGTGGGATCGGCATGGAAGGATCAAACTCTCTCTCTGCGAGAGTCTCGCTCTCGGCGCGGGTCTCCCGACCCCGCCGCTTCCGTGGACCGAAGGTCTCCCCGACTCGTTGGAGACCTTCGGTCGATAAACGGTGGCTCGGTCGGGAGACCGGCCACAGCGCGCGGACGGCTCACACGCTGAAGCGGACGACGATTTCGTCGCCGTCGCGGATGACGGCTTCTTTGCCTTCGGTGCGGAACAGGCCGTGGGCTTTGACTTCTTTTTCAGAGCCGAGCCGCAAGAGGTCGTCGGTGGACATGACGTCGGCGCGGATGAAGCCGCGAGCGAGGTCGCTGTGGATCGTGCCGGCGGCTTCGAGGGCGCTGCTGCCGCGTTTCAACAGCCAGGCGTGGACCTCTTTTTCGTCGCAGGTGTAGAACGTGATCTGCTCGGTGATCTCGAAGATCGCTCGGAGCAGTTTGCTGCGGCAGGATTCGGTCAGGCCCATCTCTTCGGCGAAGAGCGCGCGATCCTCTTCGGGCAGCGAGGCGACTTCCAGTTCGAGGCCGCCCGGACCGGCGATCGCGGTGATGCCGATAGCGTGCAAGTCAGCGAGTTGCTTGGCATCGACCGACGAGTCGGCCGTGTTGAGCACGACCATCTTGGGCTTGCGAGTCAGCAGCGCGAACGATTTCGTGGCCTTGTCTTGGACTTCGGTGAACGGGATGCCGCGCAGCGTTTGGCCGTCGGTAAGCTTCGCGACGACGAATTCCAATGCGCCGAGTTCGGCAGTGAGTTCGTCTCTCTCGGCGGCGGGGCGGGGCTTCAGCAGATCCTTCTTCAGCTTTTCAACGCGGTTGCTGACGACTTGCAGGTCGGCCAGGATCATGTCGTCTTCAAAGGCTCGCGCTTCGGCAGCCGGATCGACTCCGTTGAAGACTCCGATGACTTGGGCCAGCGCGGAGGACTCGCGAATGATTCCCAGTCGTTGAGCGTTGTGGACGTTGTCACCCTTCATCAGGCCCGGCGTGTCGAAGAGGTCGATCTTCGCCGGGGATTCTTTCTTCGGCTTGTAGAACGCGACCAGCCGGTCGTACCGCTCGTCCGGCACGGTCGTGATGCCGACCTGACCGAGATGTGCTTTGTGGATGTCCGGCTTGTGCCCAGTAAGCAACTCGAAGAGTGTGCTCTTGCCGCCCCCTTGGTATCCGACGAGTCCGATTTTCATGGCGTCCTCTCAGTAGCCGTCATCACTCCGCGTGACGAGCCGAACGGATGACGGATTCAATTTTTTAGAAGCGCTCGCGACTCAAACTCGGAGAGGCTCGTCACGCGGAGCGGTGACGGCTACGTTGAACTACGAAAACATCTGCCACTTGCCGACCGGCTCGAAGGCGTTGCGGAGGTGGCGGATGTCTGGCTCGCGGGCGTCTTCTGGCCACACGATAGCGACCACGTCGAAGCGGGCCGAGTGTTCCAGGAGTTTGTGCTTCTTCAAATAGGCCAAAGCCATGTTCGTCAGCCTCTTTTGCTTGTCGAGCGTGACCGCCTCTTCGGGCCGGCCGGCGACGAGCGACGAGCGAGTTTTGACTTCGACGAAGACGATGGTCGTGCCATCGAGTGCCACGATGTCGAGTTCGCCCCACGGCGTTGAGTAGTTTCGCTGGACGATACGGAAGCCTTGCCGCTTGAGGAATTTCGCGGCGGCTCGCTCGCCGCGATCACCGAACAGCTTATTCCACAAGCCCCGCATGGCGTGGTCCCGAAACGAACATTCCCACGCCGAGACGTGGGAACGCTATTTGACGAACAAATATGAGAGACCTTCGGTCGGGCGAGCGGCGGGGTCAGGAGACTCGCGCCGAACGCGCTGGCCGGCACGACTAATCGGCGGCGACTTCCTTTTCCTTCGCTCGGCGCTCGACCAGTTTGGTGGCTTTACCGACGCGCTTGCGGAGGTAGTACAGCTTGGCTCGGCGAGTCTTGCCGTGGCGGATAACTTCCAGCTTGGCGATCTTCGGCGAATTGACCGGGAAGATGCGCTCGACGCCCTCGCCACCGACGATACGGCGAACGGTGAACGTCTCGCGAGTGCCGGCTCCGCGGCGAGCGATGACGATCCCCGTGAAAACCTGGACGCGCTCTTTCGTGCCTTCCAGAATTCGGCAGTGGACATCGACCGTGTCACCCACTTCAAACTTCAGCGGGTCAGGTCGCAGGAACTTCGTTTCGACCTCTTGAATGAGCTTGTTGATCATGATTCAGGACTCCCTGGATCGCGACGAGTTTCCGATCGTCGCTTGCGTTTTGGTTTCTTCGGTTTGTCTTCGTCGTCAGCTCCTGGTGGGACCAAGTCGCTGCGACGTTCTTTCGTTCGTTTCAAACTTTGTTGGTTTTGCCAACGCTGGATTTCGGCGTGATTTCCGTTGAGCAGGACTTCGGGAACCGTCATGCCGCGGAACTCGCGAGGTCGCGTGAACTGCGGGTATTCCAGAAGACCGCTTTCGGAAAATGATTCGTACTTGTGTGAGGTCTCATCGCCGAGCACGCCCGGAATGAGCCGGATGACGGAATCAATCAAGAGCATCGCCGGCACTTCGCCGCCGTTGCAGATGAAATCGCCAACCGAGACCTCCAATGGCTGCAAACCTTGTCGGATTCGATCGTCGAACCCTTCGTATCTTCCGCACAGCAACAACAGCCGTTTGTGCTGAGCGAGTTCTTCCACCAATTTCTGATCGAGCTTGCGGCCTTGCGGCGTGAGCATGATGAGCTGACCGGGTTGGCCCGCGTCCTTCTGCACCGCTTCCACCGCATCGAACACGGGCGGGCACATGATCAACATGCCCGGTCCGCCCCCATACGGCTTGTCGTCCACCGACTTGCGTTTGCCGGTCGCCCAGTCTCGGAAGTTCCACAGCTTCACGCTGACCAGCTCGCGTTGGATCGCCAACTTGAGCAAGCTCTGCGAGAGATAGCTCTCGAACAAATCCGGGAAGAGCGTGAGGACGTCGAACCGCATGATGGCCAATAATGAAAAATGAAAATTGCAAAATGCAAAATGCAAAATGCAGGCGAACTCAATTTGCACTTTTCATTTTTCATTTCTCATTTTGCATTGCGACTCATTCCGCCGAGCCGCCTTCGGCCGGAGCTTCCTCTGCCGGGGCTTCGGCGGGAGCCGGAGCGGGCGGAGGCTTCTGCGGAGTCAGCGCCGGTGCGGCCACTTGGTCCGTCCAGCGATTGTTCTTGACCTTCTTGATGAGCGTGGCGACTCGATCTGACGGCAATGCGCCGACCGATTGCCAGTACTCGATCCGCTCCATTTTCAACT
>CAZILR010000163.1:0-9221 GCA_964539995.1 uncultured Planctomyces sp. | reverse complement strand
CGCGTTGCGGCGGTTCATTCGCGGCGTGCTGTTCGGCTTTCAGGCCGAAGATACGCGACGGCGGCCCAACGTCGGCTCGCTGCAAATTCGACATCGCGGTCGGCTCTTTGAGATTCGCCGAGCCGCTCACGATGGTGGCAGCGGCTTCGTGACCTCACGCTGGCTCACGCCGACGAATGTTCCGCAGCCGCACAGCAACAGCCTGATCGAGCACTGCGATTTCGAGATCGAAGACGAAACCGAATTCGAAGTCTCGCTCGAATCCGAAACGACAACATTGCCGCTGACCGACACGCTGTCCGACGTTGTCGGCGGCCTCTCCGAGAAGTTGTTCGACCAGATTTTCTCGCTCGGTTTGCATCAACTTCACGAGCTGTCGAATTTGACCGACGCAGACGTCGCGAAGGCGATTCACGGCGAAACGCTTGGCCCATTCGGGCAAACACTGCTCGCCGCTCGCGACGAGATGACGCACAATTCGGAACGGCTGTGGGACGAGGCTCGGCAGAACGCTTTGCCGGCGCTGCTGGCTCGGTACGAACAACTCAACGAACAAGTCGCCGAACAGGAAGAGCGGCTGCAACGCTACGGCGAGCTCATTCGCCTGCGACGACATCACGAACGCCGGCTGGCCGAACTCCAATCACGTCGCTCACAGGTTCAGGAATCGCTGCGCGGCTACACGCACATCGAACGAGTCTGGACTCCGTGGCAACGGCTGCGCAACTTGCAGGCCGAGCTGCTCCGCCTGCCGCGCATCGACGACTTCCCGGACGGCGGCATCGCTCGGTTCGATCACATCGAACAAGAACTGCAAACCGCTCTGAAATGTCGCGACGCGCTGATCGGTGAGGCAAAGCAATTTCACCGCGACGCCAAGAAGATCGTTGTGCCGCGTGAGTTGCGACGCTGCTCCGCCTCAATGCGAGCACTGCTCGACCAGCGCGAGCACATCGGTCGAGTCGAAGAACGCGCGCGAGCTTCGCACGCAGCGGTCAAACAGCAGAAGGAAAAACTCGACGCGGCCGTCACGTTGCTCGGCGAAGACTGGACGACGGCGAAGCTCGATGCGTTGGACACCTCCGTCGCGGCCCATTACCGGCTGGTCGAAAAGGCACGGCAGTTCCGCCGAGCCGCCTCCAAGCGAAACAAGTGGAAGCAGCGATTGCTGCGCCTCTCGCAGACGAATCAGCAGCAAACGGCTGAACTGGAAGCAGCAGCGAAAAAGCTTGGCGGGCTCAGCCTGGAAGACGCACTCCGCCGCGCGCGGCAGCGTCGAGCGGGTTCCACCGTCACGATTCCCATCGCACGAGCAGTCTCCGCGATCAGCACGAACGATCCCGAAATCGAGCATCTGCATTCGCGGATCGTCGAACTCGAACAACGTCGCGTCAGCATCTCGCGACAGATCGAGCGGCTCGAACCGCGACTCATTCTGCCGAAGTGGGTGCTCGGCGTGCTCGGCTTCTTCGCCGTCGGTGGCATCGTGCTGGCATTGCTAGGACTCGCGACTGGCTTCGCCTCGAATGCTCTGGCCGGAGCCGCGTACGCGCTGCTCGGCACCGTCTGCGGCGGACTCGCGTTGTCGCTGAAGCTGCACTTCGAGCAGCAGGTCCGCGACAGCCTCGATGCGATGAACGACGAACTCCGCGAAAACGAAGCCCGCCTCCGCGAAGCCCGCGAATCGTGGGAAACGCTGACGGGACAGTCGAGCCAGACTAACCCGACGCGCGAGCGAGGGCGAGCGGACGAAGATCCCTCGCTGGCGCTTCGGGTTAGTGTCGAACAAACCGCATCTGGGTCAGGCGAGCAGCCCGTTGGCTCGAACGTCAGCGGGCTGCTTACCAACGTCCCTCGCGACGACGAATTCACCGTCGAGGAGTTGGAGCGGCTGGTCGAAATGAAACGTGAGTTGGCTCGCAATCAGCAGCGACGAACTCCGTGGCGAGCTCGCTTCGATGCGACGGCTCAGGAATTCACCGCCGCGCGGCAGACGTGGTGCGACACGCTCAAGCAGCTTGGCCTGCCGGAGAGCGTGCGCGTTTCCGAGACGTTCGACTTGTGGCAACGTCTCGCAGCGGCGAAGGAGTTGCTCAATGCGTTCCAGTCGGCCGAAGCGGAATTCAAGCGGCACCTCGAAGGAGTGCAGACGACTCGCAGCCGAATCGTCGAAATTCTGCATCGGCTGAACCGCCGCGATCTCGACCAGCGGACCACCGCCGAGGTCTTCCAGACTTGGGATCAGGAACTCGCTCAACTTTCCGCGACGCTGCAAGAGCGACTGCGACTTCGTCGCGAAGAACGCCGACGACGCGCGGAGGCGGCGGATTACTCCGAGAAGATCGACGACCTGCGGTTGCAGCGTTCGGCGTTGTTGCGGCAAGGCTGCGCGACCGACCGCGACGACTACGCACGCCGAGCGATCATCGTGGAGCGGCATGAGCAACTGTTAGATCAAATCGACGCGACGAAGGCCGAACTCGAAGCCGCTGGCCGAGCGAATCCCGAACTCGCCGTCGTCGAGGACGACCTGCTGCGCTTCGACATGAGCATGCACGCCACGCAGTTGACCAACCTGCGTCGCGAATCCGAAGACACAGACAGTGAGATCGAGCGACTACACGAAGAACTTGGCCGCGCGCGGCACGAGATCGAGCAAATGGAAGTGGACGATGAACCGTCCGACGTGCGACTCGACCGCGAAATTGTCCGCTCACAAATCAAAGCCCTCGCCGAAGAATGGCTGGCCGACGAATGGGCCGCGCAGGCCATCGACGGCATCCGCGCCCGCTACGAACGAGTCTGCCAGCCCGGCATCCTAGCCGCCGCGTCGCGCTACTTTTCGCGGCTGACCTCCGGCAAGTACCGCACGCTCTGGACTCCGTTGCGACATCGCTCGCTGCGAGTCGATGACGCGACCGGCACGACTTGGCGACTCGACCAACTCAGCGGCAGCACGCGCGAGCTGCTACTGCTGGCGATCCGCCTCGCGCTCGTCGAGGACTTCGCTCGCCAAGGCATCGACCTGCCGCTGCTGCTCGACGACGTCCTGCTGACGCTCGACCCGTCACGAGCCGCCGTCGCCGCGAATGAACTCGTCACCTTCGCCCAGCGCGGGCATCAGGTCTTGTTCTTCACCTGCCACCCACACCTGACAAGCCTGTTCACGAACGCCGGCTGTCCGAATCTGCGGCTCAGCCAATTCTCGGCCGCGAGTGAGCGATTGGCGGGTTAATCGTAGCAGGCACACTCCGTGTGCCGTCGATTCCGCACACGGAGTGTGCGGCCTACTATTCGGCAGCACTCACCAACGGAGATTTGCCGATGCTCACTCGTCGCGAATTCTTGCAATCAACTCTTCAGACCAGCGTCGCCGCAGTTGCAGCCAGCACGTTGCTCGACAAGTCCTCGGCCGAAGATCGTCTGCCGATCGTGGATTGCCACACGCATTTCTACGATCCGACTCGGCCAGAAGGCATTCCTTGGCCGGGCAAGGGCGATGCGGTCCTGTATCGCACCATCCTGCCGAAGCAGTTTTTGGAGCAGGCGGCTCCGGTCGGAGTCACGAAGACGATCGTGGTCGAGGCCAGCCCGCGAGTGGAAGACAACGCCTGGCTGCTCGATCTGGCGGCGAAGAATCCGTCGATCATTGGTGTGGTCGGCAATCTGACTCCGGGCAAGCCGGAGTTCGCGGGGCACTTGAAACGCTTCGCGGCGAACAAGCTGTATCGAGGCATCCGCGTGAACCACGGCGCGGTAAAAACGGGACTCGATCAGCCGGAGTTTCTGGCGGACATCCAACGGCTGGCCGAGCTTGGCTTGGAACTCGACGTCAACGGTGGGCCGGACATGCCGGCCGATGTCGCTCGACTGGCGGAGAAACTGCCGGACCTGCGCATCGTCATCAACCATCTCGGCAACGTCGATGTGGACGGAGCGGAACCGCCGCAGGCTTGGCGTGAGGGAATGCGAGCCGCCGCGAAGCATCCGCGTGTGTTCTGCAAAGTGTCAGCGCTCGTCGAGCACGCGAAGCCGAAGTCGGGCGAGAAGAAAGTCCCCGAAGAGGTCGATTTTTATCGGCCGATTCTCGATGCCATTTGGAGCATCTTCGGCGACGATCGTTTGATCTACGGCAGCAACTGGCCGGTCAGCGATCATGCCGCCTCGTACAAAGTGCTGTTCTCGATCGTGAATCAATACGTCACCGCTCGCGGCAAAGCGGCCGCGGAGAAGTTCTTCTGGAAGAACGCGCAGGCGGCGTACCTGCCGAAGTGAGTTCGACATCTCAGCGGACAAGCACAGTATTGAACGAGAAGTTTGCTCGTTTAACCGCACGCCGCAGGCACGCGCGTTTCACGGACTCTCGCACGGCGCGCGTGCGGTTAAACAACTCTGTCTCGTCCGTGCGAACTGCAGATTCCGCCAGTCAGATACGTCAGTTGCCAAAAAAAGGCGAGTCCGGGTCGGGGTGACTCGGACTCGCCTGTTCGATTCAAAACTTGCTCAGCCGACTAGCGGATGAAGAGCATCTCGCGGTAGGTCGGCAACGGCCAGAGGTCGTCGGCGACGATTTGCTCCAGCTCATCGGCGACGTTGCGGACCTTCAACATCGCGGGACAGACTTCGTCGCGGTAGTGCTTGGCGTGAGCCAACACGTCGCCGCTGGCGGTGTGCTCGATGGCGTCGTTGAGTTGCTTGATGGCTCCTTCGAGTTGACCAGTCAGTTCCGTCAGCTTGTCCAGCGAGCTGGTGTCGGGAGTGCGACCGCAGCCCTTCATCGCGGCGGCGGTTTGAGCCAACTCGCCTTGATAGCGGTACGCGGCGGGCAGAATCGACGAGCGAGCCATGCCGAGGCACAAGCGACCTTCGGTGTTGATGTCCTTGCAGTACCGCTCCACATAGATCTCGTAGCGGCTTTCGGTCTCACGCGGGCTAAGCACTCCGTATTTGTCGAACAGCGCGATCGCTTCCGGTGCCTTGATGGAACCGAGGGCATCGACCGTGTTGCGGAGGTTCGGCAGGCCGCGTTTCTCGGCCTCTTGATGCCATTCTTCGGAGTAGCCGTTGCCGTTGAAGATGACGGCCTTGTGCTGCTTGACGATGTTTTGCAACAGCGTTTGGCAAGCGGCGGGCAGCTTCGAAGTGTCACCGCTGGTGGCTTTCTCCAGTTCGGTGGCGACGTAATCGAGGCTCTCGGCGATGATCGTGTTGAGCACGACCAACGGGCCAGAGATCGACTGATTCGAGCCAACCGCTCGGAACTCAAACTTGTTGCCGGTGAAGGCGAACGGGCTGGTGCGGTTGCGGTCGCCAGCGTCCTTCGGCAGAGCGGGCAGCGTGTCGACGCCAACCGTCAGGTAGCCACCCTTCTTCGACGTTTCGAGTTTACCCTTTTCGATCTGCTCGAAGACGTCCGTCAGCATGTCGCCAAGGAAAATCGAGATGATCGCCGGCGGAGCCTCGTTTGCTCCGAGTCGGTGATCGTTGCCGGCGTGAGCAATCGAAGCTCGCAACAACTTCGAGTACTTGTGGACGGCGCGAATCACGGCGGCGCAGAACACCAGGAACTGCATGTTCTGGTGCGGATTGTCGCCCGGTTCGAGCAGGTTCGCCGACTCGGTGCCGAGCGACCAGTTGAGATGCTTGCCGCTGCCGTTGATGCCGGCGAATGGCTTCTCGTGCAGCAAACAGGCAAGGCCGTACTTGGGGGCGATCTTTTGCAACATCAGCATGATCTGCTGCTGATGGTCGGTCGCGACGTTGGCGTTCTCGTAGATCGGAGCCAGCTCGTACTGCGACGGAGCGACTTCGTTGTGCCGCGTCTTCACCGGGACGCCGAGCTTGTACAGTTCTCGCTCGGTTTCGAGCATGCAGGCGAGCACGCGATCCGGGATTGCACCGAAGTACTGATCCTCGAACTCTTGTCCCTTCGGCGGCTTGGCACCGAATAGCGTTCGGCCGCAGATGTTCAAATCCGGGCGAGCGAAGAAAAAGTTGCGATCGATCAAGAAGTATTCTTGCTCAGGACCACCGGTTGCGAAGACGTAATCGGGATTCGAATTGCCGAAGACCTTCAGCACTCGCTGAGCTTGCTTGTTGAGAGCTTGCATCGAACGGAGTACAGGAGTCTTCTTGTCGAGAGCTTCACCGGTCCACGAGCAGAACGCGGTCGGGATGCACAGCGTCGTGCCGTTCGGGTTCTCCAAAATGTAGGCCGGGGAGGTCACATCCCAAGCGGTGTAGCCACGAGCCTCGAAGGTCGCGCGGATGCCGCCGCTGGGGAACGAAGAAGCGTCCGGTTCACCTTGGATCAATTGCTTGCCAGTAAATTCGGAGATCGCACTGCCATCACCGGTCGGAGCGAGGAACGAGTCGTGCTTTTCCGCGGTGATGCCGGTCAGTGGCTGGAAGACGTGAGCGTAGTGGGTCGCCCCCTTCTCCAAGGCCCAGTCGCGCATCGCGGTGGCGACGGCGTCAGAAATGCTGGGGTCGAGCTTCTCGCCTCGCTTGATCGTCCGTTGCAGAGCCTTGAAGGCCGGCTTCGGCAGGCGTGCCCGCATTTCCTTTTCGTTGAACGTGTTGACCCCGAACAGCGACGGGCTGGGGACTTCGCGGAAGTTCAACGGGGTGGCGTCGGACTTGTAGTTGATGACCGCAGCGATGGCAGAGGCACGAGCATTGAGCGACATTGAGAGCAACTCCTGGGACAAAATCTGGCTCGAAAACCAAAACGACTAAACAACGTCCCGCGAGGAAAGTGTCATCGAGCAAAACACGCTCCTCGGAATCTCCCCACCGGAGCACGCCCTGTGC
This sequence comes from uncultured Planctomyces sp., assembly GCA_964539995.1. Lineage (GTDB taxonomy): Bacteria > Planctomycetota > Planctomycetia > Planctomycetales > Planctomycetaceae > SXKJ01. The sequence goes on along the minus strand of CAZILR010000163.1, from coordinate 2,408 downwards.
CGGCCCGCGATGCTCGGTCGCAACCCTGTGCGCCGCATCGCCATTTTGGAAGTCGGTCTACTTCCTCCTGATGCCGATTGCCCTGAGCTTCGGCAACTCTTGCCGACCGCTCCAGCAACCCACCGACTTCAAGACGTGCCCCTCGCCGCGTGCAGAAATTGGGCTGACTCAGCGAAGGTGCGGCATCCTAATAGTGCCCTCGTCCGCCTTCAACGCAGCGCGGCGACCTCGTGTTTCGGACCCAGCGAGCATTCATTTCCAAGCCCTCGCGGCTAAAGTCACCGACCACGAACGAGGGCCTAAACGATGAGCCATTTCCGCATTTCCGCCAGCCAAATCGATCAATTCGAGGAGGACGGCTTCTTCATCGTCCCGAACTTGCTCGATGCCGAAGAAGTCACACTGCTGAGCCAGATCGCTCGCGCGGATCGCGAGCTGACACTGAAAAAAGCGACCCGCACCGACGGCGAAGGAGGAGCGATCGACCTCGTCGTCGAGAACGAACTGCCGGACGATTCGATTTACAGCGCGATCGTTCGCAGCGAGCGGATCGTCAACGCCATGGAAACGCTGCTGCTCGACGAGGTCTACCACTACCATCACAAGATGATCCTGAAGGAACCGCGCGTCGGCGGCGCGTGGGCTTGGCATCAGGATTACGGCTACTGGTACAACAACGGCTGTCTGTTTCCGCACTTGGCGAGCTGCATGATCGCGCTCGACAAGGCGACGAGAGAGAACGGCTGCTTGCAAGTGCTCCGCGGCTCGCAGCACCTCGGCCGCATCGACCACGGCAAGACCGGCGATCAAACCGGTGCCGATCTCGAACGAGTCACCGCCGCGCTGGAGCGGTTCGAGTTAGTCCACTGCGAACTCGATCCCGGCTCGGCGATCTTCTTCGACTGCAATCTGCTGCATCGCTCGGACCAGAACAAAAGCGACTACCCACGCTGGGCCTTCATCTGCTGCTACAACGCCAAGCACAACGATCCGTACAAAGATTCGAGGCACCCGCGTTACTCGCCACTCGAACGCTGGGATGACGCGCGCGTCGTGGACGTCGGCCGCCGACAATTGGCTGCGTTGCAAAATGCGAATCGTTAGCCGCATCACTGTCCGCTTCTCGAAAGGACCGTTCTCATGTCTCCTCGGCTTTTGCAATTCCTGTTTGGCCTGCTGATCCTGATCGTCTCCGTCCCCGCGTTACCCGCTGCCGAACTCGTCGCCAACGACAAGGGGAAGCTCAGCGACGACAAGGCCACGCGCTGGTTTGACCTGCGAGTGCTCAACCTCGAAGGACAGGCGTGGAGCGAAACGAAAGCTCCGTTTGATCGACTCCCCGCCAAGGCCGAGAAGAAAGTCCGCGACGCCGTGTGGGGATTGAGCCGACATTCGACGGGCCTGTGTGCTCGCTTCGAGACGAGTGCCGCGTCAATCAAAGCCAAGTGGACGTTGACCTCGGCGAACCTCGCGATGCCGCACATGCCGGCCACGGGAGTCAGCGGGTTGGATTTGTACGTCCGATCGGAGGATGGCTTCTGGCGGTGGCTCGCGAACGGCCGACCGTCTGCTCAGACGAACGAGTCGACGTTGGTCGCGAATCTGCCGCCGCTGCGAAAGCCGAACGAGACACGCGAGTTTTTGCTGTACCTGCCGCTCTACAACGGAGTCAGCTCGGTCGAAATTGGGCTGCCGGCCGATGCGAAGCTGTCGAAGGCCGAGCCGTATAAAAACGAAGACGGCTTGCGGCGCAAGCCGATCGTGTTTTACGGCACGTCGATCACTCAGGGAGGCTGTGCATCTCGGCCGGGCATGGTTCACACGGCGATTCTTCAGCGGCGGCTGGATCATCCGGTTGTGAATCTCGGTTTCAGCGGAAACGGCAAGATGGAAATGGAGGTCGTCGAACTGATCGCCGAGATCGACGCTTCGTGCTACGTCATCGACTGCCTGCCGAACCTCGAACACAAAGAGGTCGCCGAACGAACCGAGCCACTGGTTCGCAAGCTGCGAGAAACCTGGCCGAAGACGCCGATCCTGCTCGTCGAGGACCGCAGCTACAGCGATTCGTTTCTGGTGACGTCGAAGCGAGAACGGAACGAATACAACCGACACGCGCTGCACTCGGCGCACGCTCGACTGCGCGGCGACGGCGTCGAGGGGCTGTTTTATCTCGACGGCGATTTCCTGCTGGGAGCCGACAACGAAGGGACTGTCGATAGTTCACACCCGACCGACCTCGGCTTCTTCCGCCAAGCGGATGCCTTCGAGCAAGTGTTGCGGCCGATCCTGTTCGGAGAGAAATGAGAATTTCCAATGACGAATGGCCCTTGGGGGCTTCGAGATTCGTCATTCGGGTATCCTTCGTCACCGGGTCATTCGTCATTCGTCATTCATCCCACGGCACC
>CAZILR010000162.1:0-9268 GCA_964539995.1 uncultured Planctomyces sp. | reverse complement strand
ATCTCGCGACGCTGTTCCCAGATTACTCCGACCCGATCGACATCGTCTACCACATCTCCGGCGAGTACGCGCACCTGGGAAGCAAGATCATCCCGCAGGAGTTGAAGCTCGCCGAGCCGATGCCGGAGCTGGCCGAATTGGTCGCCGCCAGTCCGCTCGACGCTGCGATTCACGACGGATTCGGCCGAGTCAATCAAGTCAACAGCTACAACGCGCTGTCGAAACAGTACATCCACGAGGACTTGTCGTCGTACCTTGATGAGCAATTCAAAGGCGAATACCTCGATCAGTACACGCTGCGCGAGCCGAAAGCTCGGATGCCGCTGTACCACTTGGTCGGGGCGCTCGACCCACTGACGGCCGCCGACATCACCAAGCGAATCAACGACAAACTGCCCGAAACGCTGCCGGAGTGGATCAACTACAACGGGCTGACCCATCTGAAGATCAAGCTCAACGGCGATGATCTGGACTGGGACGTCAACCGTGTCCTGGAGGTCGAGAAAGTCTCCGCCGAGGCCCAGGCCAAACGCGGTTGCACCGAGTGGGTCTACTCGACCGACTTCAACGAGAAGTGCCAGGACGCCGCCTACGTTTTGGAATTCCTCGCGCGGATCAAAGCCGGCTCGCCCGCCGCGTATGATCGGATTCAGTACATCGAGCAGCCGACGAGCCGGCACCTCAAAGCTCATCCAGAACTGAAACTGCACGAGGTTGCCAAGCAGAAACCAGTCGTGCTGGACGAAGGCTTGGTTGATTACGAGTCGCTGCTGTTGGCTCGCGAGATGGGCTACACCGGTGTCGCACTCAAGGCATGCAAGGGTCAGACCGACTCGCTGATCCTCGCGGCGGCGGCTCAGAAGCTGGGCCTGTTTCTGTGCGTTCAAGACCTGTCGTGTCCTGGTTATTCGTTCCTGCACTCGGCCAGCCTGTCGGCTCGCATTCCGGGAGTTGCGGCCATCGAGGGCAACAGCCGCCAATACTGCCCGGCCAGCAATCGGCCGTTTGCCAAACGCTTCCCGACGATGTTTGAGATCAAAGACGGGACCGTCGGAACCAGCGTGCTCAACGGCGAAGGTTTGGGGTTCTGAGCAACGTGGGCGACTCATCTGCCCCGCCTGTGCCCAATTGACTCGTTTTTTTGAACGGCTCTATAACCCGCTCCCATTTCGAACCGTCGGAGGTTGGGCACTCTGGCCCGACTGACGTTCGGCTTTCCTGTCGCGGAGCGACAGGGCTACGGTCAAGGATGACGATCATGAGCATGGCAGCGGTGGCGAGTCGCACGGCCGCGACGTTCTCGCAGTTCGAGCAACTGCGCGAGGGTCGTGCGATCATCAAGCAAGAGGCGGAGACGCTGCTCGAACTGTCCGCTCGGCTAGACACGGACTTTTGCCGCGCGGTGGAGATGATCCTGCAGGTGCGCGGCCGAGTCGTTGTCACGGGTGTCGGCAAGGCGGGACTGATTGGACAAAAAGTCTCGGCGACGTTGGCCTCGACTGGCACGCGATCGCAGTTCCTGCATCCGACGGAAGCGTTGCACGGCGATCTCGGTTGCCTCGGCAGCGACGACGTGCTGCTGGCGTTGTCGAATAGCGGTGAGACTCAAGAAGTCTGTGACGTTGCCGTCGCGGCACGCAGCCTCGGACTGCCGTGCATCGCGCTGACGGCGAACGAATTCAGCACGCTCGGTTCACAGTCCGAAGTCGTGCTGCGGATCGGTTCGATTCGCGAAGCGGGGCTGATGAGTCTCGCTCCAACGTGCAGCACAGCAGCGATGCTGGCGGTCGGCGACGCACTCGCGCTGGTGCTCAGCCGTTCGCGAGGTTTCACGCCGCAACAGTTTGCCGTTTTGCATCCGGGAGGCAGCTTGGGACGTCGGTTGCGCACCGTCCGCGAAGTCATGCGGCGCGGAGCACAACTACGAATCGCGTCACAGTCGGCAACGATCCGCGAGGTGTTCTCGTCGCAAACCGGACACGGACGGCGCACGGGAGCGGTCATGCTGATCGACGGCGACGGCCGACTGAGCGGACTGTTCACGGACAGCGATTTGGCTCGGCTGCTCGAACAACATCGCGAGGGGCAATTGGATCGTCCGATCGGTGAGACGATGACGAAATCACCGCTCACGATTGATGCAGACTCACTCCTGCACGACGCGGTCGAGGTACTGTCGAATCGCAAGATCAGCGAACTACCGGTCGTTGATGACGACGGACAGCCGATCGGGTTGATCGACATCACCGACGTGATCGGACTGATGCCAGGAGCCAGCGAAGATGGTCGGCCAAACTAACCCGAAGCGCCAGCGAGGGCGAGTGCTTCATAGAACTCTCTGGATCAAGTCTCTCGAAACGCCCGCCCTCGCTGGCGCTTCGGGTTAGTGTTCTCTGCGGAGTCCTCTGTGCTCAAGCGGTTGTCATTCACGCTGACCGTCATCGCCAGCCTGACCGGGCTGTATTGGTTGTACGCGCTGGCGGTGACTCCGCGATTGGCTCCCAAGATGCTGACCGCTCAGCAGCGTCCGAAGGACGTGCGCGAGGAGTCGAAGTTCGAGCCACCTCCCAGCAACATTCAGGACGCAGAGCAGTTTCTGCCCGATGCGTCGTGGGCGGCCGAGGCGAAGTTTCAGATCGCGATGGCCAACGGCGTGCTCTACACCAACACTTGGCGACTGGTTGATGAGCAGCAGAAGGGCGATGAACCGCAGAACCTGTACGAGTTCCGGCCATTCGCCATGATTTGGAAAGACGCTCCCGAACCTGGCGACGATGGCGAGGCGACGGACAAACAACCGATGACGTTGATGTCCGAGTCGGGACTGGTGCAGTTCTCATCGAAATTCGATCCGGTCAGCCGCAAGTCCGGCCGCGTGATCGGCGGCAAGCTCGAAGGCCGAGTCACCGCGAGTGGGCCTGATGGACTGACGCTTCGTGGTCGAGATTTTTTCTTTCATGAGAAATCGTTGGAGCTGCACAGCGATTCGCCTGTGGAGTTCACCTATCAGCAGCATCGCGGCACGGCCGAGGACGGCTTCAAAGCAGACTTACTCCCCTCGACTGACACGCCTCGACCGGACGATTTTTTGGCGGTCGCTGGAATTCGTCGCGTGATGCTGCGCGGACCAGTGGAGATGGATCTCGCCAATCAAGAGAACCCGCTGCATGTGACCTGCGACGAGCTCTTTCAATTCAGTCCCGAACAACTGGTTGCTTCGTTTCAAGGAAACGTCAACGTCCGACGTTTCATCGCCAATGCCAAGCCTGATCTACTGAAGGGAGATGATCTCCTGCTGGTCTTCGAGGACGATCCCAATCGAGGCAACGACAGCACGCTTCGTTCGCGCGGTGACGCGCCGCCGATCGTTCCCATCCTTCGCGGCAATGGCCCCAAAGGGATGTCGGCCGCCGGGCCGATTCTGGGCGACCTCGATCCGCAAAAGTCTCGTCGAGCATCCGGCTCTAACGGGGGTCAGTACGAAGTTCGAGAGTTTCGTTTGACCGGCCATGTCAAAGTCGATTCGAGCAACGGATTGACGGCCGTGTCGGACAGTTTGGTTTATGACGTTGCTACGCGCACCGTTTATCTGACGGTCGTTCCTGCGATTGGGAAGCAAACAGGCCCCGAGTTGAAATCCGTCTTCGTGCGACACAAGCCTTCGGCCACAGACTTGAGTTGCCCGAAGTTGGAACTGACGCACGACGAAAACGGTCAAGTGGTATCCGCTCATGGCGAAGGCCCTGGCCGGATGCGTCGCGGAACTCCCGGCTCCGACAAAGTCGAGGCCTCGGCGAAGTGGCAAGACCGATTTGATCTGCAACAAGTGGCCGATTCTGAAATGGACTTGCTGACGCTGGTCGGCGAGGCGGTCCTTCAGCAACCGACTCGCAAGACCGGCCTCAAGGCGGAACAGATTCAACTTTGGTTTGACCGACCAACTTCCGACGTGGACACGGACAGCGTCCGATCCGAACCGAACAACGTCGGTGCAACCGTCGCGGTCAACGACACGACTCCGCGTTCGGTGCCCGATCTCGCGAGTCGCGGCTTCCGGCCGAGACAGCTTCTGGCTCAAGACAAAGTCGTCGTGGTCAGTCCGCAGATGAATGCGGAGACGAAGCGATTCGTCGTGAACTTCGATGACGCCTCCCCAGCGCCGAGCGATGTGGCGGACGGATCAAAGTCACGGTCGCGTGTGCGACAGACGGCGGCGAGCAAATCTCCCTCTGCCAAGAATCCGCCGTCGAAGACTTCCACCGAGCCGCTGCAACTGAGCGCGGATTTGATTCGTGCGAAGGTGCGACTGCCGGATGATTCGCGTCAAGCCACCAACGGCAACGTTCCTCAGGCGGAGTTGGCGGAAGTTTGGACCGAAGGCAACGTCGATATCCAACAGCCCAACGAAGGGAACGCCGAACCGCTGCGCCTGCTCGGTGAGCGGCTACATCTGCGACACGCCAGCAGTGAAGGGGAGCAGGTACTGCACGTCTTCGGTCAGCCGGCGATGATTCGTGCTCGCGGTTTTGACATCGAGGGCAACGAGATTTTCCTCGACCGTCCCAACAATCGCGTTTGGATCGAGGGTGCGGGCGAATTACGGATGCCGGTCAAGAACGACCCGTTTGATGGTCGAGAACTCGGCAGCCCCACGCTGCTCACCGTGTGGTGGAAAGAGAAGATGCTCTTCGACGGCCAGACGGCGACTTTTCTGGATGACGTCAAAGCCGCGCTGAAGAACAGCCGCTTGCAGTGTGAGGAAATGGAAGTCGTACTGACGGAACGGATCTCATTCCGCGACGACTCCGGCCCGGCTCCGACGGCTGAGGTCCAGCGAGTCATTTGCAAAGACGGCGTGCAGATCGATCACAATGAGTATCTCAACGAGAATTTGGCCGAGATTCGTCACGGCGAGTTCGCCACGCTGACGCTCGATCAACCGACCGGACGCATGGAAGGGGTCGGCCCAGGACAAGTCGATTTATGGCGTCCCGGACGAGGCAAACGGGCGGCGCTCGCGCCACGAGCCGTCGCGCAGGCGAACCAGCCGCTCGAATCCGAGGTCTCGAATTGGGAGTCCACTTGCATCACATTCCAAGGCAAAGCAGTCGGCAACCTCCGCGACCGGCAGATGAAATTCCAAGACCGAGTTCACATCACTTACGGCCCTGTCGCGCGGCCGCTCGACAGGATCGACCCCGATCATCTCCCCAAAGACGGCGGCCACATGGAATGCGATGCGATGCAGATTCTTCAAGTCAAATCGCCCGGATCACAGAAGCCGCACATCGAACTGGAAGCTAAGGGGAATGCCAAACTCGAAGGCCGCACCTTCAATGCCCGTGCCGACGAGATCACGTTCGACGAGTCGAAGGAACTTTATACGCTACGCGCGACCGGTAATCGGCAGGCCACGATCTGGCGGCAAACGACCCCCAATGGCGAGCCGAGCGAAGCCTCCGCGAAAGTCTGGCGATTCATCCCGTCCACGAACTACCTCAAGGCCGACCAGACGACCGGTATCCGTGGGACGAATTGAGCCTTGCGTTGCGGTACGGTTTTGAGACGGCCCTGATTACGATCTTCGCCAACTTGCCGTACAGGAATGCCATGTCTGAAGCCGCCGATCCGCAAAATGTCCCTGTCGAAGAATCCGAAGCCGCCGCTCGCGAGCGGGAAGCGCAAGCCATTCGTGGGCTGGCGATGGCGTACTCGCGGATGCGCGAAGAGATCGGCAAGGTCATCGTCGGACAGCGCGACGTGGTCGATCAATTGCTGATCTCGATGTTCAGCGGCGGACATAGTCTGCTGATCGGAGTCCCCGGACTCGCGAAGACGCTGCTGGTCAACACGCTGTCGCGCATCTTGTCGCTGTCGTTCCGCCGCATTCAGTTCACGCCCGACTTGATGCCGTCGGACATCACCGGCACCGACATCCTTCGCGACGATCCTGAGACCGGTCAGCGGAGCTTCCAGTTCATGCAGGGGCCGATTTTCACAAACATTCTGCTGGCCGACGAAATCAACCGCACGCCGCCGAAGACACAGGCCGCGCTGCTCGAAGCGATGCAAGAGCGACACGTCACGGTCGGCACCAGCAGCTATTTGCTGCCAGCTCCGTTCTTTGTGCTCGCCACGCAAAACCCGATCGAACAGGAGGGGACGTATCCGCTCCCCGAAGCGCAGCTCGATCGGTTCATGTTCAACATCGTCGTCGGGTATCCGAATGCCGCCGAGGAACTGCGCATCCTCAAACAGACGACCGGCGGCGAGAAACCGACACTCACGCCGGCGCTGAGCGGCCGACAAATCCTCGCGCTGCAAGAAGTCGTGCGCAAGGTGCCGGTCGCCGAGCATGTCTTCATCTACGCTCGCGATTTGGTCCGAGCAACCCGGCCCAACGAACCGGATGCCGCCGACTTCGTCAAAAAGTACATCGGTTGGGGTGCTGGCCCGCGCGCCGGTCAGTATTTGATTCTCGGCGCGAAAGCCCGCGCGATTCTCGAAGGCCGGTTCCACGTCAGCCCCGAGGACATCAAGGCGGTCGCTCATCCGGTACTGCGGCACCGCATCGTCACGACCTTTCAAGCGCACAGCGACGGGGTCTCGTCCGATCGCGTGATCGACATGCTGCTGGAGAAGATTCCGGTCGAGGTGCAGCAACGCGCCGCGAAATTGGCCGGAAAATAGCCGGTCGAACTGCTCTGGACGCACTTCTCGAAAGCTGACACAACCCCGCCCACTTTGGGGGCACCGGAGCTAGTCATGTCGTATCGAGCGGGTTGGTTGACGGTCATTGTCGCATTGTGCGTGTGCTTGCCGGGATGCGGGCTGATGCGATCGACCAAAGAAGTCACGCGCGAGTCCATGAAGTCGCTGAAGCCCCGGCCGGCCGATTACCGAGACACGACGGGCGAAACCGAAGACGAGTGGACCAGCGTCGGCCGCACGGCTAGTAGCGTTCGCGGCACTGAAAAGGACAACGATCCGGTTCGTAAAATGATCCTCTCACCCAAGGCGCTCAGCATCGAACGCAATCTGGGGATCGAGTAGCGGTCCTAGGGCAGATCCAGGATCGGCTTGATGACTTGGCAACCGATCGCGCCGAGATCGTTCTTGAGCCGCTCGAACATCGCTTCGTCGGAATAGATGCCGACGATTGCTCCACCTGAGCCGGCGAACTTGGCGCTGGCTCCCGCGCGGCGAGCCACCTCGATCATCTCGATGTGCTTCGGTGCCAACTGGCAGATGCTGCGGCGTGTGTTGAAGTTCTCGTCCATGAGAGCCGAAAGCCGCGCGGTATCGCGCTGCAAAATTGCCTCGCGCGAGAGGGCGGCCAAAGCGGCGAACTTGAGCATCGCGGCGAGCACCGCCGGATCACCCGCCTGAAACCGAGCACGCAAGGGATTGTGGACCACCTCGGTTGGCTCGCTGTCGTCAGCGCTGTACGCGACGTAGATCGGCGGCAACAGCGTTGGGTCGAGCGGTTCGTAGACACCGCATTGCAGGCCCATCTGTTCGGTCATGTGGTCCTTGGCGAAGTCCATGTAGACCAAGCCGCCGTAGACCTGAATGACTCGGTCTTGCAGACCTGCGGCGATACCAAGTTCGCCGGTCTCGACGCTCAGGACCAGCGACGGCTGAACCTGCTTAGGGATGTCGATGCCGTAGAAATCCATCAACGCTCGGAGCGTCGCCACGATGATCGCGCTCGAACCGGCCAGTCCGACTTGTCGAGGGATGTTGCTTTGATAGCGCACCGAGAAATTGCGGCCGTGCAGCTTGAGCTGGTTGCGATCGCAGAACTCGACGAAGCGTTTGATCGTGGCTTTGACGAGCCGAACTCCGCCGTAGTAGCCGTGAGAGCGAACGTCTTGGGCTAACTCCTTCACCGATCGAAATCGGCTGCGGTCTTCTTGGCTGAGGACGATTTCAACGTCCTCCCACTCATACAAGACGACCTCGGCCCAGAAGTTCTTCAGGGTGCAGGAGATCGTCTTGCCGAAATAGCCGTCTGACGGATTGCCGACCAATCCGGCTCGTGCGTACGCGCGTCGTCGCAGCAGTTCCATGACAAATCCTAAGTTCCAAAACCCAATGCCCGAGGAAATCCCAAATTCCAAAGTTCAAGTCTCAAATCTTTGTCCGATCAGCGCGTGGGACCACTCGAACTTTGGACTTGGGTTTTGGGACTTGGACATTCTTTGGACATTGAGATTTGGAGTTTGGTCCCTTCAATTCAACAGTTTTCGCACATGCTCGCGCAGAGCGGTTCCGTACTGCGGGTCAGCGAGCGCGAACTCGACGAAGGCTTGGAAGTAGCTCTCGAAGTTGCCGATGTCGAATCGCCGTTCGTGCTCGGAGAGCTTCACGCCGATCCCTTTGTGACCGCGCTTCAGCAGAATGCGAATCGCATCGGTGAGCTGAATCTCGCCTCCTTTACCCGGCTTCGTTTCCGCGAGCGCATCAAAAATGATTGGGCTGAAAACGTATCGAGCCGCGACGGCCAACCGACTGGGAGCATCCGCGACGCTCGGCTTTTCGATGAGGTCCGCCAACTCAAAGATGTCGCCGACCGTGCCCTTCGGTTTGGCGATGCCGTAGTGAACGACTTCCTCGGCAGGGACTTCCTCGAAGCAGACGACGATGTCAGCCTTCTCGCTTTCAAAGATGGCCGTCATGCGTGAGACGATGTCCGATTCTGCGTTCAGCCCGATGATCGAGTCACCTAGCGCGACGACGAAGGGATGCGCTCCGATCATCGCTTTGCCACAGAGCACCGCGTGGCCCAAACCCAGTTGTCGCCGTTGTCGAGTGTAAAAGTATTCGACGTCTTCCCGCTCGAACTGCAATTCCTGAAGCTGCTCTTCGCGGCCGGTCTCGCGGAGGTAGGTGATGAGCGGCTGGTCGATGTCGAAGTGATTCTCGATCGACGTCTTCCCCTGACCGGTGATGAAGAGCAGTTGCCGGATTCCGGATTTGACCAACTCCTCGACAACGTACTGCACGACCGGTTTGCGGCCGACCGGCAGCATCTCTTTCGGCTGTGATTTGGTCGCCGGCAACATCCGCGTGCCCCAACCGGCCACAGGCACTAAAGCCAGATCGATCATCGACTCCCTTTCGACGATTTGAGCCACATCTTGAACGGCGGGACTGTAGCAGATCGCTCACGAAGCTCCGAGCAATTTTGAATTCGTAGGGAGAGACCAGCGTCTCCACCGAATTCCCGCACGTCCGATTCATCAACAGCGCCCATTCGCGTCCA
>CAZILR010000161.1:0-9302 GCA_964539995.1 uncultured Planctomyces sp. | reverse complement strand
CGTCGAGGAATTCGTTCTTCAGCGTGTCATAGCTGGCTCGTTCGATGACGGCGCTCGGGAACGCGAAGGCCCACAGGATCGGGATCAATTGGAAGCCATGCTTGTCGGCACCGTCGATGAATCCGCCGACACAAAAATTCGCGCCGCGATATTTGTCGACAATCTCACGCCCGCGAGCGCAGCCGATGCCGGTCTCAAAGTCGCGCACGACTGTTTTTCCGCTGGCGAAGGTGCTGGTTTCGTGAAGGACGCCACCGGTGACGATTCGCATGTCAGGCTCCTTGAGTCTCATTCTTCAAATGGTGACGACGAGATTGTCTCGATGAATGACTTCCGCGTACGGAACGTCCCCCAGCACTTTCGCGATCTCGGCCGTCTTTTTACCGGCGACGAGTCGCGTTTCTCGCGAATCAAAATTCGTCAGGCCACGAGCGAACTCTTCGCCGTGTTCGTCTTCCAATGCGACGACTTCGCCGCGAGCGAACTCGCCGGTGACCGATTTGATGCCGGCGGCAAGCAGCGATTTACCCTGATGCTCGACCGCGCGGCGTGCTCCGGCGTCGAGACGGAAGCGGCCTTTGGGTTTGACGGTGAAGCCAATCCAGCGCTTCCAGGCCGGGACCGCTTTGTGTTTGCCGAGGAACAGCGTGCCGATGTCTTTGCCGGAAAGAATCGCGTCGAGCACTTTTGGCTGCGTGCCGTCAGCGATGACGACGTCTTCCCCGACCGCCGTCGCGATTCGGACGGCTTCTAGTTTCGATTGCATTCCGCCAGTTCCGCGTGCGCTTTTCGATTCGACGGCTAGCGTGCGCAGCGCGTCATCCCATGAGGCGACCAACGGGATCAGTTTGCTGCCGGACTTCGCGGGATCGCCGTCGAACAGGCCCGCAACGACGCTCAGGATCACCAGCAGCGGCGAGTCCATCAGGCCGGTGACCATCGCGGCGAGTTGGTCGTTGTCGCCGAATTTGATCTCGGCGATGCTGACCGTGTCGTTCTCGTTGATGATCGGGACGACGTGGTACTCAAACAGCGTGTTGAGCGTGTTCCGCACGTTGAGATAGCGCGTCCGATTCTTGAAGTCGTTCGCGGTCAGCAGCAGTTGCGCGGCGGAGTAGCCTCGGCGTTGCAGGCAGTCATTGTAGAGTCGGATCAAGTGCGCCTGTCCGACGGCGGCCGCCGCTTGCAGGTGCGGTAAATCCTTTGGCCGATGCTTCAGGCCGAGCAATCCCATTCCTGCTCCGATCGCACCGCTGCTGACCATCACAACTTTGCGGCCGGAGTCCAGAATCCGTAGCACTTGGTCACACAGCGATTCGATGCGATCGAGGTCGAGCGTGTCGTCGGCCTTCGACAGCACGTTCGTACCGACTTTCACCACAATCGTTTTGGCCGAACCGATGACGGCAGTGCGAGTCGTTGGAGGGGCTTGTCCCATTGCAGTGTCGTCAGTCCGTTGCGAGGAGATTGTTCTCTGGGCAATGTGTAGAAGAAGCGAGTCTCGGCTGAAAGAGTTTGGGATAACGGCTTTCGGCCTACAACCGTACCTCGACGTGAGGACACGAACGCGACACGGCGAAAACAGGCCGCTTCCTCACGGTCGCGGTACGTTTGGAAACTCCTTGGTCGGTGGTTGGTCTCGCCCGGAACGGACCGTTATCATGCCGCCCGCTTTTGCTCTTCACCAATTCACGGCGGGACGATTCATGGCGGAACTGCATCACGAGTGTGGCGTTGCGGCGGTCTATCATCTTCCGAATCGGGGCCGCAGCGATCTGCTCCCCAAAGAGGGGGTGGAGCAGACGTCGCGACTGATCCCACGATTGCTGCTGGACATTCAGAATCGCGGGCAATTAGCGGCCGGCATGACGACCTTCAGCTACGACCGCAATCAGCTCATCGACACTCACAAGGATGTGGGCACCGTCGCCGAAGTCTTTCAACTCAACAAGCGGGAAGATTTCGAATCGTTGATGTCCGAGTACGCTGGCTCCGCCGCCATCGGGCATGTGCGTTACGCGACCTGTGGCAAAGACGACCGCAGCTACGCTCAGCCGTTCGAGCGGCATCACATCGAGAAATCGAAGTGGTTCAGCTTCGCGTTCAACGGCCAGTTGGCGAACTACCCGGAGTTGCGTGAGGAATGCCTCCAAAATCCGGACTTCCATCTGGCTCGTGAGACCGACACCGAAATCCTGATGCACCTGATCTGCCAGGAACTGAAGCTGCGCGAATCGCAAGGCCGTCCTGACCTGCTGGAATTGTTGTCGAACCTCGCGCGACGGTTGGACGGGGCGTACAACATTGTCTTCGTGAACGCTCTGGGCGACATGTTTATTGCTCGCGACCCGTTGGGGATTCGGCCGCTGTGCTACGCCATCGACGGCCCGCTGTTCGCCGCCGCCAGCGAAAGCGTGGCATTATCGAACATGGGCTTCCGAGACTCGCAAATCCGCAGTCTGCCTCCTGGCACAGCCATCACCATTCAAGACGGCAAGATCGAGTTTGAACGCCGCTTTGCGGAAAGCCCGAAGCGTGCTCATTGTTTCTTTGAGTGGATTTATTTCGCCAACGTGTGCAGCAATCTCGACGACCGCAGCGTGTATCTGACTCGCAAGCGACTCGGCGAAGAGCTGGCTCTGCAAGAGCCGCTGAAGCCAGATCATGACACGATCGTCGTTCCGGTTCCCGACACCGCGAAGGCCGCCGCCGACAGCATGGCTTATCAACTGAACGTCCCCAGCTTGGAGGGACTGATTCGCAATCGTTACGTCGGCCGCACGTTCATCGAAGGGGCCAACCGAGCTGACAAAGTCCGCGCGAAGTACACGCCGTTGCCGGAAGTGCTCGAAGGCAAGAAAGTCTTGCTGGTTGAGGACACGATCGTTCGCTCGACCACGATGAAAGCGCTGGTCTCGCAGATCCGTGAGCGTGGCCGGGCGAAGGAAGTCCATGTCCGCGTGGCATGCCCGCCGATCATCGCTCCGTGTTTTTACGGCATCGACATGAGCACCGTGAAAGAGTTGTTCGCGACTCGGTTCATGTCGGATGTGGAGCTGACTCCCGAAATTGAAGCCGAAATGGCTCGCGCGATTGGTGCCGACTCGCTGCGGTATCTGCCGGTCAGCGCGATCTCTCGCAGCATCGGCCTCGCGCCGGATTCGCTCTGCCAGGCCTGCATCACTGGGGAGTACCCGACGGACGCGGGCCGCCGTCTGTACCAACTTGCGTGCGATAAGGTCGAGGATAAGAACTGCTCGACGGGAAGAACCTACGACGCACCGAAAGTGGTGCTCACGCGAACGTGATCAAGTTGCGAAGACGTCTCTGAAATGACGAGAAGCCCGGCTTTTGCAAAAGCCGGGCTTCTTTTTTGTGCGAATTCGATCTCGATTACGGCGACGCCGGAGCCGGATCGTCGTCGTCGAGAGCGATGATGGCGACAGTCAAACCAGCCGCTGCAGTGGCCAGCAGGGCGATCGTGAAAATGTCGAGACAGCAGAGGTTGGCTCCCACGGGTGGGCATGCTTCGCCCTGAGGACAAGCCGCTCCGTTATCGACGACGTGAACTCTGGCATACGGTTGGCCGTTGTCATCATAAAGGACTTCGCCGCCATCGGCCGCATTCTGAGCACGGACGACGATCGCTTTCGACATCAACAGCACTTGCTCGTGCGACTTTGGCGGAGCGGACTTCGCCGTCCAGAAGCGGAACAAGCCGTAGCCGTTGTTCGCCGCGACGACATACACGCCACCTTTGACGTTCGCGATTTCAAAGTGGCCGTCGGCATCGGTGACGGTTTTGGCGACCTCCATCTTGCCTTGGCGGATGGAGACCTCGGTCTTGGCAACGCCGTTTTGTTCGGCGTCGAGCACTCGGCCGGAGATCGTTCCGTCCTTGGCCATTGCGACGTCAATCGCGGCTGGCTGGACGACTTTTTTCGGAGCCGGTTTCTCAGACGATGCCGGCTTCTCTGGCGATGTGGCTGGCACGTCGTCCAGCTTCACTTTCGCCGAGGTCGATTCCGCTCGCGCGGGTGGCCCGGCGAACGAGGGGGTCGTTTGCATCAACAACCCAAAACAGGCCAAGCCCACGATGAACGAGTTCGTCTTCCGCCCCAGATTCATAATTTTCCCCGCTTCCTTGCGAGCCTTCGTGACCCGAGCAATCGCCAAATTGCCGCTTCCCTGCGCTTGATGGTCACGGCGAACGTGTGACGGACGCCGCGACTATTCCTGATTATCGGCAAACGGCGTACAACCGTTAAATCGAAATCTGCTGTTCGTCACGAAGATTGATTGCCGATGCCGCCACCCTCATTAGACCTCGAATTCTGCAACCGAACGGTCACGGTCATGGGCCTCGGCGGATTTGGCGGAGGTGTGGGTGCTGTTCGCTTCCTGGCTGAAGCGGGTGCGAAAATTATTCTCACCGATCTCCGTACCGAGACCGAGTTACGTCCATCGCTCGCACAGTTGGACTCGTCTTGGCCAGTCACGCTGCGGCTCGGCCAGCATGACGAAGCGGATTTCCGTGACACAGATCTCGTCGTCGTCAGCCCCGCCGTTCCCAAGAAAAGTCCGTTCCTCGCGGTTGCCCGCGAGAATGGCATCCCACTGACGAGCGAGATGAATCTCTTCTGGGAGCGGAATCGTGGCCGAGTCCTCGCCGTGACCGGCAGCAACGGTAAGTCCACGACGACGGCGATGATTCACGCGATTCTGGCGTATCACATTACCGTACCGCGACCGTTAGGGAGCGGCCCGTCCGAATCGCGGCCACTCTCTAACGGTCGCGGTACGGCGTCGGCTTTGCGCCGCTGCTGGTTGGGTGGCAACATCGGCATCAGTTTGCTTCCCGAAGTCCGGCGAATTCAGCCGGAAGATTGGGTCGTTCTCGAACTGAGCAGCTTTCAACTCGAAGACCTCGCGCCGTTGCGGCCTCGCCCTGAGATTGCCGTCGTCACGAACTTCTCGCCGAATCATCTCGACCGACACGGCACGGTCGATGACTATCGAACGGCCAAACAGAACTTGCTGCGCTGGCAAACGGCCAACCAATTTGCGGTCCTTAATGCAGAATCGGAAGTCGCGACATGGCCGACGACTGCGATACGACTGATGTTCGGCCCGTCGGACGAACACAGGTTTGGAGTGTTTGGTGAACACACCGAAGTGATCGCGCGATTGCCGTCGGAACTTGGTGGCGAACAACAATTGCCGATCAGCCAATGGCTGCGACTGCCAGGAACACACAATTGGCAGAACGCTCAAGCCGCGATCGCCGCCGCGCTGGCGGCTGGTGCGTCGGTCGCCGCGATCGAACAAGCGGTCTCGTCGTTTCGTGGTCTGCCACACCGGTTGGAATTCGTCGCCGAAGTGGACGGCCGCCGTTGCTTCAACGACTCAAAGAGCACGACTCCTGAAGCGACCGTTCTGGCACTCCAATCGTTCGACGAGCCGATCGTGCTGCTGGCCGGCGGCTACGACAAACAGATCGACTTGTCCGCGATCGCCTCGGCCGCCGTGAGTCGCTGCCGTGCAGTCGCGCTGCTCGGACAGACCGGCCCGCAACTCGGCCGCCTCATCGAAGCCGCCGCTCGCGCCGCCAATGTCGTCGGCCCAATCTGTCGTGGCTTCGAGTCGCTCGAATCGGCCGTTGCGTGGAGCTTGCAAAGTTCCTCTCCGGGCGATGTCGTACTCCTCTCCCCAGGCTGCGCCAGCTACGACTGGTTCCAAAACTACATCGAACGTGGCGAGCAGTTTTCAAATCTGGTGCAACGAACAGGACAAGCCGCTTCACGCAGAGACGCAGAGGCACAGAGGAAGCCAACCAACTGACGAGATTCATCTATCGAGGAGTTTTCGAGATGGGAAGTCGATCACGAAGTCGTGCTGTAGGTTTCTGGCCTTGGTGGCCTTCCTCTGCGTCTCTGCGCCTCTGCGTGATCCTGTCCTCATTCCTGCTGAGCGGTATCGCGTTCGGAGCCGACGAGAAGCCCAAGGAAGAACCGAAGCCGCACGAATGCCGCTTCACCGAACTGCCGATCACGATCGATGGCAAAGCGGACGAGAAAGCCTGGGAGACAGCCGAGGTCATCGACAAATTTTCGTTGCCGTGGCTTGGCAAAGATGCTCGGCCATCGAAGACGGCGACGAAGGCGCGGCTGCTGTGGGACCGAGACAACCTGTATTTCTTCGGCGAGATGGTCGACAGCGATCTGTACGCCGATGTCACCGAGCACGATGGCGACACATGGAACAACGACGTCTTCGAGTTGTTCTTCAAGCCGGCCGACAACAAGCCGGGCTACTACGAGTTTCAGGTCAACGCGAAGAACACGGTCTTCGACATGTTCCTGCCACGACGCGGGCACGTCGCACGCTTTCGGCGTGCCCAGGATTTTCATCTCGAATCGAAAGTCGTGCTCGACGGCACGCTCAACAATTGGGCGGATCGCGACAAAGGCTGGTCGGTGGAAGGGAAGATTCCGTGGCGCGACTTCCTCAAGACTGGCGGCCGGCCGGCGATCGACGAGGTTTGGAAGTTTGTCTTGTGCCGCTACGACTACTGCATTGATTTCGAGACGCCTGATTTGTCGTGGTGCTCGCCGAAGAGTTCTAAACCGGGTGCCGACTTTCATCGTTGGGAAGACTACGCCGATCTGAAATTCATTGGTCCAGACAAGTCGGAAGCCAAACGGCCGTTTGGTATTGAGAAGCTCGAACCGCTGACGACGTCGAAAGTGCTTGGTTCACCAGAGCCGCCTGCTCCGTTTCGGACTCGCAAGGCGTTTCCGAAGTTGAAGCTCAACCTGCCGGTCTTCGGGGCTCACGTCCCTGGCAGCGACTGGATGTTGGCCGGCGTTCAGACCAAGACGTCGCTGATTCGCTTCAAGGACAGTCCGGATGTCGAGTCGTTCGAGACGCTGCTGGAGTTCCCCTCGGAGACCATCATCTACAACGCGACGTTCCATCCGAAGTTCGCCGAGAACGGCTACGTCTACATCGGGTCAACCGGTCTGGCGACGCCCGGCTTTGTGCCGGAGTCGGCCGAGCGGTTCAAAGAGTTCAAAGAGAAGTCGGTGCGGATCACTCGCTACCGGATGGACCCGAAGACGTTTGAATTCGATCCAAAGTCTGCGACGATCATTCTGGAATGGGAGTCGAACGGTCACAGCGGTGCTGACTGCGTCTTCGGCAACGACGGGATGTTGTACGTCACGACCGGTGACGGGACTTCCGACTCCGACCTGATCGAGACAGGCCAGGGGATGGATCACCTCTTGTCGAAGCTGCTGCGGATCGACGTCGATCATCCCGATCCCGGCAAGACATACTCGGTGCCGAAGGACAATCCATTCGTCGGATTGAAGGGTGCTCGGCCAGAGACGTGGGCTTACGGTTTTCGCAATCCGTGGCGGGTCACTTGCGACCGCAAGACTGGCGACATTTGGGTTGGCAACAACGGGCAGGACTTGTGGGAGCAAACCTACCGCGTCGAACGCGGAGCCAACTATGGCTGGAGCGTCATGGAAGGCTCGCACGTTTTTTATGCCGAGCGTAAGCGCGGACCAACACTGTTCGTGAAGCCGACGACCGAGCACTCGCACAGCGAAGCTCGCTCGTTGACCGGCGGAGTTGTCTATCACGGTGAGAAGCTGCCGGAGCTGCGCGGAGCCTACATCTACGGCGATCACTCGACTGGAAAAATCTGGGGCGTGAAACACGATGGCAAGCAAGTGACGTATCACCGCGAGTTGGTCGATACGACATTTCACATCACACACTTCTGCCTCGACTCACACGGTGAAGTGTTGGTGCTCGACCATCAGGGGGGCGACAAAGGGAACATGTATTATTTGGAGCCGAATCCGCCGCCGTCGGCCGATGCTCCGAGGTTCCCGCGACGCTTGAGCGAATCCGGCCTGTTCGCGTCGGTCAAAGAGCACACGATGCAGTCGGGGGTGATTCCGTATTCGGTCAACGCACCGCTCTGGTCGGATGGTTCTCACAAGGCACGCTGGATGGCGATTCCGCACGATCCAGATCGCAAAGATCCGCCGATCGACATGACGGTCAATCGCGGCTGGAACGTGCCGGATGACACAGTACTCGTGAAGTCTTTCGCGCTCGACGGTGAAGCGGGCAAGCCGGAGTCGCGACGCTGGATCGAGACGCGGTTCCTCGTGAAGCAACAGGGGGAGTGGTTCGGTTACAGCTACGAATGGAACGACGAGCAAACCGACGGCGTGCTGGTCGAGAACGCTGGCAAGGACCGCGAATTCACGATTCGCGACGCACAAGCGAAAGACGGCGTTCGCAAGCAGACGTGGCATTATCCCAGCCGCACCGAGTGCATGGTTTGTCACAGCCGCGCTGCCAACTTCGTGCTTGGTTTGAGCACGTTGCAGATGAATCGCGAGCACGATTACGGCGGAGTCGTCGATCAACAACTTCGAGTCTTCGAGCATCTCGGTCTCGTGAAGCTCGGTTCATGGCACGGCGAGCATTCCGCCGCGATTCGCCGCGAGTTGCAAGCGACCGGCCTCGAAGACAAAGAACTCGACGAAGCGGTGAAGCAGCACACGGCGAGTCGCGATCAGCGCGGATATCCCAAGACCGAGATGCTGGCGATGTCGCCGGAGTCATTTCCGAAGCTCGTCGATCCCTACGACCGCAAGGCCGAACTCTCTGCGCGAGCACGTTCGTACCTGCACGCCAACTGCGCGATCTGTCACATTGAAGCCGGCGGCGGCAATGCTCAGATGCAACTCGAATTCTTCGCGCCCCCGTCGAAAGCCAAGTTGATCGACGAGCCACCGCTGCACCACAAATTCGGCCTGACCGATCCTCGAATCGTCGCCCCCGGTCATCCCGAACGCTCGACGCTCTTAACCCGCCTCAGCCGCCGCGGTCCCAGCAGCGGCCAAATGCCGCAGTTGGGAACGTCGATTCCCGATCAAGAGGCGGTCGAATTGTTCCGCGAATGGATCGCCAGTTTGAAGCCGTCCAAATAAAAACCGCGAGACGGCAGATCGTCTCGCGGTCAATTCTCACTGCGGGCGTTTCTGGTTTGGCGATTCGATTACCCCTGCAGCAAATCCTTCACCACGTCGCGCTCGGTCTTCAGTTCGTTGATCGAGATGTTGATCTTCTCGCGAGCGAACTCGTTGTGTTCCTGGCCGGGGATGATTTTCCAGGTCGTGCCGTTGCTGGTCAGCGGGAAGCCGACAATCAAATCGGAGTCGATGCCGTAGTCACCCTTGCTGCACACGGCGGCCGAGAACGAATCGCCGGCT
>CAZILR010000160.1:2720-9308 GCA_964539995.1 uncultured Planctomyces sp. | reverse complement strand
GATTGCTTCATTTGCGTCGAACAAGTCGGTGGAGATCGTGGCGATTGCGGACATTGACTCGAACAAGTTGCCGAAGGGGCTTGAGTCCGCCGAGAAGTTGCAGGGAAAGAAGCCGCGTGGCGAGTCGGACTTTCGGAAGATGATTGATGACAAGTCGATCGACGCGATCGTCATTGGGGCACCGGATCATTGGCATGCGATTCCGACGATCCTGGCGTGTCAGGCGGGCAAGGACGTGTATGTCGAGAAGCCGGACAGCCACAACATCGTCGAGGGGATGCGAATGGTTGCGGCGATGCGGAAGCACAAGCGCGTCGTGCAAATGGGGTCGCAGCATCGCTCGACCACGCGGATGCAGTCGGCGATTGAGTTCGTGAAGACCGGGAAGCTCGGCCGCTGCGTGGTGGCGAAGGCGTGGGAAAACTCGAAGCAGGGGCCGATTGGTTTTCCACCGGACGGGACTCCTCCGGCCGGAGTCGATTACGAGATGTGGATGGGGCCGGCTCCGAAACGGCCGTTCAACATCAATCGGTTTCACGGGCGTTGGCGTTGGCTGTACGACTACGGCACGGGTGATCTCGGCAACGACGGCGTGCATCGCCTGGACATGGCAGTCGCGGTGCTCGCGGCGGCCTGCGAGGTCCAGAAGGATGAACCGCTCGGCCTGCCGACGTCGATCTTCGCGAACGGCGGCAAGTGGTACTTCGATGACGCTCAAGAGTTTCCGGACACGATGCAGGTCAACTACGAATTCGGTTCCGGCAACGTCAAAGACGGCAAGCATCCGAAGCTGCTGACCTACGAGATGCGTGTCTGGACCCCGTACAACTACCTCGGCGAATCGGAAGGCTCGGCGCTGTTCGGCGATCAGGGCTACATCGTGTTGGGGAATTCTCGCTGGATCGCCTACGGCAAAGGAGGCGAAGTGCTCGCGAAGGGGGAAGGGGACAGCCACGAAGCTCCGCACGTCCAGAACTTCATTGACTGCATCAAGTCGCGAGCGAAGCCGTACTGCGATCTGGAAACGATCGGTCATCCGGCATCCGTGCTGTGCCACTCCGGCAACATCTCCGCGCGACTCGGCCGCAAGCTGACGCTTGAGGCCGCGACAGAGACATTTGTTGGTGATGCAGAGGCCAATGCTTTGCGCGGTCGTACGGAGTGGCGAAAGCCGTGGGTCTTGCCAGAAGTGTAGCCCTCTCGCTCCGCGAGAGGATTGCCACCGACGTCGGACACGCGTTCGACGATCAATGACAAAGCGAAGTCGCCTGCTCTCGCGGCTTTCCTGTCACGGAGCGACAGGGCGACTTGATGCCTGGAATTCAACATGCGCGATTGGCTGAACAACATCTGCTGGCTGACCGACAGCTACAAGGTGTCGCACTTCAAGCAGTACCCGCCGGGGACTCGGCGAGTCTATTCGTACTTCGAGTCGCGATCGGGGAGCACATACCCGGAGGTTTGCTTCTTCGGATTGCGGTACTTTCTCGAACAGTATTTGGCGGGCGAGGTGGTCACGCGGGAGAAGATCGACGCGGCGGAATCGCTCTTTCGTCAGCATTTCAGCGGTGATGTCTTCCATCGAGCCGGTTGGCTGCGCATCCTCGACAAGCATGGCGGACGATTACCCATCGTCATCAAAGCGGTCCCGGAAGGGATGATCGTCCCCGAAAGCAACGTGCTGATGACCGTCGAGAATACCGACGATGAAGCGTATTGGCTGACGAACTGGTTGGAGACATTGCTCGTTCAAGTTTGGTATCCGAGCACGGTGGCGACTCAAAGCCGAGCGATGAAGCAAGTGCTGCTGCGGTTCCTGCGCGAGACGGGCGATCCGAAGTTGATCGGCTTCAAATTGCACGATTTCGGCTTTCGCGGAGTTACGTCACCGGAGCAAGCCGCGCTGGGCGGTGCGGCACATCTCGTGAACTTTCAGGGGACCGACACGATTCCTGGATTGCTGCTGGCGAGGCAGTTTTATGGCTGCGAAATGGCCGGCTTCAGCATACCGGCCGCTGAGCACAGCACGATCACCAGTTGGGGTGAAGAACGGGAACTCGACGCGATGCGGAACATGCTGACGCAGTATCCGACGGGGCTTGTCGCGTGCGTCAGCGACAGCTTCGACATCTTCCGCGCGTGCAGCGATTACTGGGGGCGCGAGTTGAAAGAGACCGTGCTGGCTCGCGATGGCGTGCTTGTCGTGCGGCCGGATTCGGGCGATCCGCCAAGTGTCGTGGTCGAGGTGCTGAAACGACTGGGCGAAGCGTTCGGCACGACGACGAATTCACTGGGCTTCAAGGTGCTGCACCCGAAGGTGCGAGTCATTCAAGGAGACGGAATCGACTTCGCGATGCTGGGCAAGATTCTGTCCGCGATGAAAGACGTCGGCTGGTCAGCGGACAACATCGCGTTTGGTTCGGGAGGAGGCTTGCTGCAAAAACTCAATCGCGACACGCAACGATTCGCCTTCAAGTGCTCGTCCGTGGTTGTGGGAGATCAAGAATGTGAGGTCTTCAAACGCCCGGTGACTGACGGTGGCAAGAAATCGAAGGCGGGGCGATTGAGGTTGATCCGTGCTGCCGACGGATGCTTGCAGACCGTGCGCGAGACAGAAGAGTCGAATTCACCGAGCCTCTTGCAGACGGTCTTCGAGAATGGCCGTGTCGTCCGGAATGACAGCTTCGACGAGATCCGGCAGCGCGCGGCGGAGGGCTTGTGATTTGAGTACGAATGCCGACGATCTCAGGAGTCCGTCTTCCTCGGAGAAGCCAGACTTCATGAGGGGTGAGCCGCTGCTGCATGTCGTGCTGTATCAGCCGGACATCCCGCAGAACACGGGGAACATCGGTCGGACGTGCGTGGCCGTGGGGGCCAAGCTGTGGCTGATCCGGCCGCTCGGCTTTCGGCTCGACGAAAAACATTTGCGCCGAGCCGGCATGGATTACTGGCAGCATCTTGATTGGGAGGCAGTCGATTCGTTCGACGAAGTTCGGGAGCGATTGCCTGGTCGGCGTGTCTGGTGTTTGACGAAGTTCGCGACTCGGCTGGTGTGGGACGCGGACTTTCAGCGCGGCGACATTTTGCTGTTCGGCAGTGAGTCGCGCGGGTTGCCGGAGTCGATCCGCAATGCGAACCCCGCGAACAATCTCAAGCTGCCGATGCACGACGTCGTGCGCAGCCTGAATCTGGCGAGCACCGCCAACACGGTCGTCTACGAAGCGGTGCGCCAGTTTGGTGGATTGATCGCCGACTGAGAATCGGCTCGCGAACCCACAGGACGTAGACCGGCCGCCGACGTCCGGCCTCGGCAGCGGGATCTCCGTGTGGACAAAGGCGTCCGAACGACGGATGAGTTGTGAGCGAATTCCCTCGTCGATTCTTCATCAGATTTTCACGCGAGGCCGGTATCCGTGCGCTCTTCGAGCACTCTCTCCTTCGGCTGGAAACTTGGTGATGAAAACTCGCGAAACAAGAACGGGCGGCGTGTGGCGATCGTTGGCATTCTGCGGACTCATGAACTTGTGGTTGAGTGGCTGCGGAGGGGGCGGCGACGATTTCGGGCCGACGAAAAAATTTGGTCTGCCCACGGGCAAGGGAGATGCCGAAGCCACCTCGGCCGTGACCTCGACCGCTCCCAACAAATCCGCGAGTCCAGAGTCTGATGCTGAGAAGCCTGCCTCCGCCGTCGCCGGCTCGAAAGAGATGCCGACAACTGCGCCGACCAGCACGCAACCAGAAGGTTCGGATGAGAAGGCCGAGAAGTCGGACAAAGTTGATGCGAAGGCCGCCGTCGCTGCCGCCGTGCAAGAGAAGTTGACTCCCAAATCATCGCGTGAAGACGATGAGTCTCCGATGCAAGTGGCGAAGACCGCCGCAACTCCAGCCGCGTCTGGCAAGGCTGAGCCGGCGGGCAAAGAGAGTTCGGATGGAAACCAGTCAGCCAAGCCTGCCGGCTTGGCGACGGAAGCGACTCCGGAATTGACTCGCCAACCGTTGTCCTCCGACGTTCGCGAGTGGCTGATGGTGAAACGTCGCCAAGCCAGTGCGTTCGATGGATTGAGCGTGCTGACCGCTGCAAACTTGAGCAAGGTGAGCTGGCACGATCTGCGTAACGGACAGTTGTCGCGCGAGTTCTTTGGCCGGAGCGGGCAGACGACCGGACTGGGGATCGGTCCGAAACGGAATTGGATCATCGGGGCGACCGAGGTCGGATGGGTACGGTTGTGGACAATCGACTCTCAAGCCGGTTGGGATCGTTTCGCCAGAGATGCTCAGCGCGAAGCGCAGGTTGCGATCGGCGGACTCGACACGGAACAAAACGGTGTGTGGGTATTGGCCGTAAGCCCCAAGGGGGAGTGGTTCGTCACTGGCGGTGAGGACGGAAGTTTGCGGAAGTGCTCGGTCGAAGCGGTGATCTCTTCCTCGACGGACGACGCGCCGGTCAGCCAAGCTGCACCGCAGCGAGCCGTCAAGCTGGAAAACAAGGTGGAGGCACATGTCGGTGCAGTGACCGCTCTAAAAATCTCGGCCGACGGTGCTTGGGCCGTGAGCGGTGGCACGGATCAGCGAGTCCGGTTGTGGGAGACCAAAACGTGGACGGTCGCACGGACGTGGACCGACATGCCGACGCAAATCATCGACGTGAGCGTCTCGTCCGATGGTCGCATCGTGGCGGCGACGGGCTTGGACAAATTTGTCCGCTGGTGGTCGGCCGAAGAGCCAGAGATGCCGCCGGAACCACCGAAGAAGGAAACCAAATCGGACAGCTCTTTGGCGAACGCCAACAAGCCAGCCACGAAAGAGACGAAGCCGAAGAACGGTTTGGAGCATCCTGATTGGGTGCTGGCGGTCGCCGTTTCGTCGGACGGAAATTACGTCGCGACCGGGTGCAAGGATCGCATGGTCCGAGTCTGGGATCTCGCGACAGGACAGCCCGTCGAGAAACACGACGGCTCGAAGGAACCCGCCGTCGAGGTGCGATTCTTGGATCACGACGAGCGGCTCTTCTTTGCGGATCGGGCGGGGAACGTGCGGTCCAAGCCTCGCGTGCGACGGTCAAACAACGACGATGACGCCCCATCTCCCACCGAGCGGACGTATCAGTTCGCCACACCCGCGACGGCGTTGAATCCGGCCGGCACGGTGATTTCCGTCGCCGTCGATGTGACCGAGTCTTCGGAGATCGCCGCTTTGCAGACGGCGTTGCGGAACGCGAATTCACGCGACGTGCGGGGAACGGCTCGCATCGAGTTGCTGAAAGTGCTCAACTCCGGCACCGACGATGGCCAGGCGGAGAAGCTGGCGGCCTTGGAAAAACAGTTGGTCACCGCGACCAGCGATTCGGCGAAAGCGGATCTCAAACGACAGATCAGCCGGCTCAAAACCGTCGCCGTGTCACAAGAGAAATCGGAGCGGCCGAAGCTCATCGGAACGCTGACGGACATCTTTCCCGCCGCCGCTCTGACGTCGGCGTCAAATCTCCCGATGTCAGCCGGAGTGCAGTTGGCGATTCCGGGAGAAGGTGAATTGTTGACGGCTCGCTCCACGCCGGTCGTCGGCAATCGCGATGACGAGCATCGAGGACGCACACAAAAACAGCCAGCGCAACTTTGGGCTTGGGACATCGCGACTCAAACTCTGTTGCGGCATTGGGACGATGTGCCGGCGAGTCTCGAAGCGTTGGCATGGTTGGACTCTACGAACCAACTGGTCTCGTTGAGCGGCCATGCGTTCGGATTGCCGAGCGGCCAGTCACGCTCGTTCGGCCATGCGGCGTTCGATCCCCTCGGAGCGATTGCCGTCACCCCCGATGGAAGACGCTTGGCGGTGGGGTTCATCGGTGCGGCGAAAGTCACCTCGAAAGTGCTGCGGTTGCTCGATGCCGATTCGCTTCAAGAAATGAAAACGCTCGAAGCCTTTGAGAGTCTGGTCACGGCCGTGGCGTTTGCTCCGGATGGTGCATCGGTGGCCGTCGCCGTGCGCGAGCGTCAGATTCATCGTCTGCTGATCCTCGATGCCGAGACGCTCGCGGTGCTGTCAACGGTAGAGGAGGCTCCGCATTCCGCCCCGTGGCTGCAAGGTGGCTTGGGCGAGAGCCGAGATCGCGGACTGACGACGCTGCTGTTCTCCGCGGACGGTCGCTTTCTGCTGACGCATGGTTCGTATGCCTCGAATGACTATCGCCTGACGCTGTGGCAAAAGAAGGGGAGCAAGTGGTCCAAGGAAACGGGAGTGAACTTGAAGGCCAGTCAGCCGATCATTGATGATTCACGTTCCCCAACGCCGGCATGGTTTGTGGGCGGTAAGGGTGGGCAACTCGCGGCGATCACCTCGAAGGGGCTAGGGATCGTGGACGCCTCGAACGGTCGGTTGCTCCGCTCACTCGAACTTCGTGATAGCGGTAAGGATCGCGGCCCGATCGCGTGGTCTGCGGACGGAACCTGGTTGGCTCAAGGAGACGACGCGGGGTACGTCACTCTGTGGAATCTGCGAGTCGAGAAGGAGGCGGCGATCTTCCCGGCTCAACTCGGCCCGGTGAAAGCGCTGGCGCTGTCTCACGATGGCCGAGTACTGGCGACACTGGGT
>CAZILR010000160.1:0-2710 GCA_964539995.1 uncultured Planctomyces sp. | reverse complement strand
CACCTCTGGAACTTGGACGGCTGGCAGCCGAAGAATCGCGTTGCCGCCAAATCCAAAGCGACGAAGCCGGCCGCCTCGTCGGACTAAGAGGCTGACAAAAACGTCCAAACGTAGCGGCAAGCTGCCAGCTTGCCCGACGGATCGCCACAAGCTGGCAGCTTGTGGCTACGTTTCTCCTCTCCCGTCAATGTGCCTCGGCTTCGAGAACCTTGGTAATCTTCGTCGAACCTTCCATGAAATTTCTTGATGGCTTGCCACGCTCGCACCATATTTTGAGTGTGAAACGCCGAGCCTCGGAGCGTATTTCTCAGGGAACACATTCCGTAGGATTGTGAGTGCTCCCAAACATTCAAACGTCCTTCCATTGGGGAAAAAGTGATGAAGCCAGTGACTCACGCGAGGCCGCGAGGATTCACGTTAATCGAGTTACTCGTCGTGATTGCCATCATTGCGGTTTTGATTGCTCTGCTCTTGCCGGCCGTGCAGCAGGCTCGCGAGGCCGCGAGGCGGTCGCAATGCAGGAACAATCTCAAGCAGCTTGGCTTGGGTATGCAGAATTACCACGACATTCACAAGGTCTTTCCATTTGGGTTTGATGCGCGTGAGACCCTCTGGCACGCGATGATTCTGCCTCAGATTGACCAAGCCCCGTTGTTCAAGACTTTGATTTGGGATGAAAACGGGTTGGGAAACTGGGATGCCGTGGGGCCAAACCTAACGGCGTGCGAGACGGTGATCGGTGCTTTTCGTTGCCCGTCGATGCCGCGGCCGGAGCACGACAACAACCAAGGAATTCCGGGTCGCGTTCCCAACAGCTACCGAGGCTGCGCGGGATCGAACGTCTACTCGGATGACGCCAGCACGATTCCTCCTGGAGTTCCGGCCGGCGCGAAATCGCTGGAGGAAACACCGCTCGACGGCATGATGTTCGGTTGCAGCAGCGTGCGAATCAGCGAAGTCAAAGACGGAACCAGCAACACGATCATGGTCGGAGAATCCTACAACGACACCTATTCCAAAGATGGCCAGGAGATGGACTACTGGCAGATGGGTTCCCCGCAAAGCGGCGGCTGGAATCCTGGTGGTGCTGGCGGGACCGAATACAGCGAGGGTCTAGGCTCCACTGGCCCCAAGATGAATAGCCGTTTGGACCTCTCAGTCAACGGAGTGCTCATGGAGATGTCGTTCGGCAGTTACCACACGGGTGGGGCGCACTTCGGCATGGTGGACGGTTCCGTGCGGTTCATCTCCGAGAACGTGAACCTGGCAACGTACCGTGGATTGGGGTCGCGCAACGCCAAAGAAGTCTTGGGCGAGTTTTAGCCGCCAGCGCGGACTCGAAAGAAAGGTGCGTCGCATGAGAGCCACTGTCGGAGTCTCACTGGCAGGGTGTTGCCTGTTGTACTTGGTGGGATGCGGTGTCGCGCCTTCTCCGAGCTACGCCAAGGTGACACTATTGAGCGTTTCCGGAACCGTGACCTTGGACGGCAAGCCTCTGCCGGATGCCGTTGTCACTTTCGATGCTGCGGACGGTCAGTTTTCTTACGGGCAGACCGATTCGGGTGGTCGGTTCGCTCTTCAGTTTGATTCCGTGAAATCAGGAGCGACACCCGGAACGAAGACCGTGCGGATCAGCACCACTCGAAAAATCCTGGGACTGAACACGGAAGAAGAGGGCGGCGAAGAGAGTGGCGGCGAAAACGCGGCGGCCAAATCAGCGGCCCGACCCACCGAGTTGGTTCCCGCTCGGTACAACAAAAAGTCCGAACTCTCCGTCGAGGTCACTCCAGACAAGACGCACTTCGAGTTTCCGCTCGTGTCAAAGTGACGCAATCGAGTGAGCCGCTAGTCCACTTTTCAGGCACCTGTAGCGGTGGTTTGGTCGTAGAAGTCGTGAGACTTCTGATCGGAACTCTCACGAGTTCCGCTACTGTTGCGTGAGATGCGCGCTAGATTCCCTGACGAAGTGAGACCAGCGTTGCGGCTACGTCGCGGCGACTTCCGATGCCGTGGTCGGTGATGGGAACCTGCTACAGCACCAGCAGGTCGGCTGTTGCCCAATGTTCGAGACCGTTGGTCGGATCGACGATCCACCAAGTCGGAGGAAGTGTCTGGCCCAATGTCCTATTCGGCCCGTTCCAGATTCAGACGTAGCAGGGCGGCGAGAAGCCGTTGTCGCGCATCCATTGCAGGTAGCCGATCGCCGAGCTGGTCCGAACGCGCCCCTGCTGACGTGTGAGATTCGGCGGGGATTCATCCGCTCTTCGTCAACGCTTCATGTCGCTCGGATAGCTTGCGGTTGTCGAGAACAGGGTTCGCAGAGTTGCGAACGACAGGGTTGCGGTCGGCAAGGATCACGAGTCTCGCCTCTTCACGAAGTCTTCACCGTCAGTTCATCAGAGCCTCAAGCGTGACTCGTACCGTCCCGTCCGAAATCTCCAGCCGGCTCCCGACAGTTCCGCCGGCGAAAGCACGCCGCTCGTGATGATCACGCGAGCGGCGCAAGTCAGAAGTCAGCAGCGATGGATTCGCGAAGTGATGAAGGGAATCGCCAAGGTTCAGGGGGTTTGAGCGGAATGTTCGACCGAGTCCCGGTCGTCCGCTCAGCCGAGTTCTTTTTCTTCAAGGAGAGTCCGATGAAGGTCTCGAAGCGAGTGTCTTTGGTCGCAGCGTCACGGCGTGCAGGTTTCACGCTGATCGAGCTGCTGGT
>CAZILR010000159.1:0-9330 GCA_964539995.1 uncultured Planctomyces sp. | reverse complement strand
GAGACTCAACAATTCAAAACGCATCATGCACTCCTTCAGGGTTTGAGATTTCAAATTTCAAATTTGAGATTTGAGATCGGAGACTTCACTCGTTGGCGGCTCACGCAAGCTCGCCGTCGTTGATTACTTGGATTTCGAGCCTTTCGCTCGGAGTTCCGCGACCTTCTTGAGTGTCGCGTCGGCATTCTTGGCCGCAGCCTTCGAGCATCCGTTGCAGCAGACGAAGACCGACTGATTGTTGACCAGGACTTTGATCGGCACTCCCATCGAACCGAGCCGGCTGTCAGACAGCACGGGACAAAACCGCTGAGACTCCGCCAGCTTGCGGTCTTCCGGGCCGAGCTTCGCCAACGCGAGGTCGATCTTCGCATCGGTGTCTTCGGGAGTGGACGGCCTCACGGACTTGTTCGGTATCGCTCCGCCACTGCTGCCGCCGATGTAGATCGAACCGGCGGCCGGATTCAATCGCGTCTCCGCATCGACCAGAAACGAACCGCTGGTGACGATTCGCTCGTCTGTCTTGAGGCCGCTGAGCACCGGATAAAACGTCACGCCATCCGGGCCGAGCATTCGCGGGCCGAGTTGAACGAGCACTCCTTCAAACTCGTCCGGCGATGTTTGTCGATAAACGATCTTCTGCCGCCCCGTGTCGATCACCGACCCTTCCGGCACGGCCAGCGCTTCACCGCGCTGCAACCGCGCGGCTTGATCGCTGTCTTCTTTGAGCACCGTGCGAGCAATCGTCGCGACACGAGCCGGAGGCACATCAATCAGCACTTCAGCCGTCGTTCCTGGACGGAGCTTGTGTCCCGGATTCGCGATCTCAAATCGCACCGTGACTGTCCGCGTCTCTTGATCGACGTGCGGGTAAATGAATGACAGAAATCCGTGAAACGGCTCATCAGGAAATGCACGAGTGATCGCCGTCACCGGCAGACGCTCCGAACTGACATCGCCATGCTGTTCGGCCGGCAAAAATCGAAAATCGTCTTCGTAAACCTGAGCCTGAATCCAGACGGTCTCCAGATCGGCCACGTCGTACAGCGGCATTCCCTCCTCGACGTACTGTCCCTCGCGAACGTATTTCTTGACGATGTGCCCGGCGATCGGCGAGCGAATTCGCAAGTGCGAGTTTGCTTCGCCTGTTTTCAGGAGGTGGTCGATCTGATCGTCGCTGATGCCCAGCAAGTGCAGACGATTTCGCGAACTCTTCAGCATGTCGGCGTTGTTCCGCTTGCTCGCGTCGAGCAACGTCTGCACGGAGACATTGAGTTCGGGGCTGTAGATCGAAGCGAGTTCGTCTCCCTCCTTCACGAGCTTGCCGGTTTCCGCCGCGATCAGCGAATCAATGCGGCCTTTCACGCGGGCTGAGACGTTCTTAAAGCCTCGTTCATTGAAATCGACATACCCGACCGCTGTGATCCGCTTGGTCAGCGGCACGAAATCGACCGGCCAAGTTTGGACTCCCGCGAGCACGATGCGATACGGCGACAACTGCACGCGGCTGACGACTCCGGCTGGCAGCGCGGCATCGGTCGCGGCTCCTTTCTTCCGTTTTGACAACGGCATGAAGCAGACCGGACATTTCTCTTTGCCATTGTCGCGCACGACCGACGGGTGCATCGGACAGAACCATTCGACATCACCAGCGACATGCGCAGATTCTCCCGCTGGTCGAGTCCACTTTTCATAGTGAGCCACCAGCATGTCCCACTGAGTGATTCCTGCTCCGATCGCAACCAACACAGCCACGAACCGCAGCCGAGCCAGCTTCACGAGGATGATGAAATCAAACCACCACCACGCCTTCCGCCAACCCTTCAAATGCGGCGGAGCGCGCAGGCCACCTTCGTCGATCGGCGGTTCATGTTTTGCTTCGGACATGA
Organism: uncultured Planctomyces sp.; assembly: GCA_964539995.1. Classification (GTDB taxonomy): domain Bacteria; phylum Planctomycetota; class Planctomycetia; order Planctomycetales; family Planctomycetaceae; genus SXKJ01. Next base: position 7,444 of record CAZILR010000159.1, on the reverse strand, counting down.
CTTCTCTCCGCAATTCGCACTCAGTGAACCGGCGGGCGTTAGCCCCCGGACGAAGCACACGTCGAATTGTCCGGGGGCTGATGCCCGCCGGCTCGCCAAGGCTGCTTGGGATCAACCACAGGGCGAGCATAACGCCAAGAGGCGGCGCGTCGTTCGCGCCGCGCAGGGAGAGCGATCAAATCAGCAGATGCGCAAAGACGACGACACGATCCACCGTCGGTCGCCCCAAATGTCCCGACGAGACGTCGTCACGCCGGGAGGCCAAAGCCGGCTGCCATACGATGGATGGCACGCCAACAAAGCTCATGTCGAACGTCGGAGTCTCAACCTGTTTACTGAGCGTCGGGGCGTCGGAGATTTTCAATTCGCAGCAGCTTCCCGTTTTCGGATTCGCGTGACTTCGACACGTTTGACAACCAGCCGCAGCGTTCTGTGACGGCGACTTCTCCGACTTAAGCTTCGCTAGTCGGCGTTGACAGCAAGGTTTTTCATCCTTCGATTCCGTCGGTACAGGTGCGCTCGGCTTTTGGAAGCAACACTCACACCAGCGTTGTCCCTTCGCGGCCGCGCATCGGCACTGCACCTGCGGCAAGCCCGCGCCGAGGATGAACGGAATCAATGCCCACACGAGCGCGTTCCAGAATGTTCGGCGACCAGGACTCATCACAACCTCACAGGTTTCAGGCACCAGCAGGGTTCACCAGTGGCCCGACTTTGTCAAGACTCTGCCGCGTCGGACTCATGTCTACGTCCGAATGTCGCCGAGTGTTGGCAGCTTCGATCGCCTCATTCGGCGCGAGCTGGCTCCGGTGGTTCTGCGGCGGGAACCGGTGTGGGGCGGTCCTGTCCGAGCGCGTCTTGGCCGACGGCTCTGGAAAGCTCGGCTGCGCGGCGATGGAAGTCAGTGACCGCCATTTGAGACTTCTCACGCAGATCGAGCAGTTGTCGCTGGGCTTCGATCAGCCGTAGAAAATCGACTGTTCCCGCTTCGTAGCCGGATTGCGCCGCACTCAGATTGTCTCGCGCGGCCGGCAGGATTTTCGACTCGAAGACTTCGACCTTGCGACGGCTTCCCTCCACGCGAGCGTACGCGGATTGCACTTCACCGCGAATCGTGTCGGCAGTCTGATCGTACTCGGCCTGCATCTTGTGGACTCGCCACAACGCCTCTTGCACGGCGGCGTGACGCTTGGATTGGTTGAGCGGTACGTTCATGTTCAAACCGATCTGCGGCTGTTGCTCACGATCGATCCAAAAACGATCGTAGCGGCCCATCAACTCGAAATCGGGGTAAAACTCTTTGCAAGCCAACGCGGCGGCGGATTGTTCTGACTGCATGCGAGCGGCCAACGCTTGCAGTTCCGGACGATGCCCGACCGCCCACTCGCGAAGCCCCTCGACGGGCGGAAGTTCCACATCGACCGATATTCTTCGCGGCGGCGCAGGGAGCGGATGATCGGGGCGACGGTGCAACAACGTGTTGATCCGCGCGATCACGACGATCTGTTCTTGGGTCAGCTCGATCTGCCGTTGCTCGAACTGAGCCAGTTCGACGTCCGCTTGCAGGACATCTTGCTGCGAGACTTGATTGGCTTCGTACTTCGCTCGCGCGACATCCCGAAATCGGCTGAGAGCTTCGCGGCTGCTGGCATTCAGCTCACGCTCGCGCTGATTGAGGTAATAATCGAAGAAGGCCATGCGGGCCGCTTCGGTGAGTCGCAACTGAACCTCGCCGACATCAAATGACGCAGCGGCTGCTTCCCAGTTGGCTTGATTGCCTCTCAGTCCGCGCTTTCCCGGCCACGAGAACTTCTGAGCAATTCCGAAATAATGCGACGCCTGGACATTCGAGTCGCCGCTGTAAGATCGCGGCGCGTACATCGACTGAAACATCGGATCGTCGAGTGCGATGACCTGCGGGTACTTGTTCGCAGCCGCGTTCCAAGTTGCCAGTGCCCCCTGTAACGAGGGATTGCGAGCCTTCACGGCCGCGACCAATTCGTCGAGCGGCAACTCGCTGCGTCCTCCGAACGGATCGTCTGCATCGGAAGCGAGAGGTAAATCAGATGACTCCTCAAATGACGTCTGCTCAACGTATCCATCACGCTCCGTGTGACGAGCCGAATGCTCACTCGATGTTGCGCGTGCAATCGGGGTCGATCGCCCCTGCGGTTTGTCGCGCGGAGCGGTGACGGCTACGTTGGGCGTGACAGCATGTTGGCGCGTTAAAGCGACGTTTGGCGTGCGGCAACCGGCTGACGCGAGCGTCAACACAACGGCGACTCGAAGCACGCGAGAACAAAACATGACAGACTCCGGCTCAGCCTCTCGCGGACCTGACTCAGGTGGCGTCGTGATGGCCGGCGGGCGAACGAATCGGCCAGTTCGATCGAGAAAGACTTGCCCTCAGCATCGGCCGCGCCTGGTCGGATTTATCAGCATTCTCGGCTTTGCCGAACCGGCCTCCCCAAATTGCCAAACTCTTCATGCGGCTGACGGCGACCTCGTCGGTAGCGTCACGGTGACTTTGGTGCCTCGTCCTGACTCGCTTTGCAGTTCGATTCGGCCGCTGTGGGCCTGAACGATGGACAGGCAAATGGCGAGGCCAAGTCCGGAACCATCGGGGGACGTTCGAGCAGGATCGGCACGGTAGAAGCGGTCAAAGATGTGCGGCAAGTGATCGGCAGCGATGCCGCAACCATTGTCGGCCACAGCCACTTGAACGGAGCCGCTCATCGTTGAGGCAGTCACATCGATACGGCCGCCCGGCGGCGTGTGCTTGACGGCGTTATCGAGGAGGTTGACGAAGACTCGTTGCAGGCGTTGCGGATCCCCCAACACTTCCGTTGTCGGCCAATCCGCCGCATCGAGCCGCACCGATTTCAACTCGGCCGCCGGACGAATCTGATCGAGTGCGCCCCGCAGAACCTCGTCGAGCCGAACCTTTGTGAACGGCACCGCTTCGACACCGGCATCCTCACGCGAGAGTTCCAGCAATTGCGACGCGAGCCGACACATCCGCAACGTGTCTTCGTGCAGACTCGTCAGCACCTCGCGGTATTGCTCTGAGGACCGATCGCTGCGCAGCGCGACTTCCAATTGCGTGCGGAGCAAGGTCAACGGCGTGCGAAGCTCATGGGCGGCATCAGCGGTGAAGCGGCGCATCTTGTCGAACGAGCGATGCAGTCGGTCGATCATGTCATTGAGCGTTTGAGCCAGCCGGCTGAGTTCGTCTCGCACTTCCGTAACGTCGAGCCGTTGATCGAGCCGCTCAGCGGTGATCCGTTGAGCCGTAGCGGTGATGTGTTCGATGGGCGCGAGCACTCGTCCGGCCAACCAATACCCGCCGGCCATCGCCGCCAGCAGCATGAGCGGCCCGACCAAACCGATGGTTTGCAACAAAGTCCTTTGTGCTTCGCGCACCGGAGCCAGCGGAATGCCGACGTGCAAGAACAACAACCCGTGTGGCGATTCGACCCTCTTGCGGAGCACACGGTACGTCCCCAACCCCGGCAGCATGAGTGTGTGAGATGTTGGCTGGGGGCAACATTCGCCCCCTCCGTCCAGACGATGCAGCCCCAGACGATCACTCAGAAACAACGCCGAACCGTCGCGTGAAATGTCGAACTCAAACGTGTCGTGTTTGCCAAACTCGTCGTGCAGTTCCTTCAGCAGTTCGTCGAGCGAGTAACTCTTGGCCACATGCAGCGCGATCTCGTCCATCTCCTCATCCAACTCGAAGTCGATGCGAGCGGACTGGCTGCGTGACATGAGGTAAACGATCGCCGTGCCGAAGACGACGAGCATCACCGTCATCACCGCGCCGTACCACAGCGTCAATCGCCAGCGAATGCTCAGCGAGCGGATCATGCCGTCCCCTCCGAGCCGTCGCGCAGTTCGTAACCGACGCCGCGAACCGTCCAGATCAGTGGCCGCGAGTTCGGCCGCTCGATTTTTCGGCGAAGCTGTTTGACGGTCACGTCGATGACGTTGGTCAGCACGGTCGGTTCCTTCCACAGATCGCGAGCCAATTCTTGCCGCGAGACCGTCCGGTTGCGACGCCGTAGCAGAAATTCGAGCAACTCGAACTCGCGTCGGCTGAGATCAATGTCGTGGCCGCCGCGTGTGACTTGCCGCGTGAGCAGATCGACTTCCAAGTCGTCGGCCGTCAGCCTCAAGCTGCGGTCCTCGGACCGGCGACGGAGCAAGGCTCGCAAGCGGGCGAGCAACTCGCCGAAATCGAACGGCTTGATGAGATAGTCGTCCGCGCCAGCATTCAAGCCGGCGATGCGGTCCTGCACTTGATCGCGGGCCGTCAGCATCAGCACCGGAGCTTGAAACCCACTGGCCCGCAAATCGCGCAACACCTCGACGCCGTCCCGACCCGGCAACATGCGGTCCAGAATCACCGCGTCGGGAGCCTTCGTGGTCGCGAGCAAGTAGCCACTCTCGGCGGACTCGGCGGTCAGCACTTCGAAGCCTTCTTCGTCCAAGCCCTGCCGCAGAGCTTGCCTCAGTTTGAGTTGATCCTCAACGACTAGAATCCGAGACATCGAGACCTCACCGTTTCTTTCGCTCGGCATTATCGCGCGGAGGAACGATCCACACCAATCCACGAACGCCAGAGTTTGATGAGACTTCTTTCATCCGCAGGCACTGCCTCTAGTTCGACTGTCCGATTTGTCGTAGGGTGGGACCAGCGGCGCTTCGTCGCGCCGGCCCACCATCACATGCAGCGAATCCAGATGGTGGGCCGGCGCTCGAAACGAGCTTGTCCCACCCTACAGCGTCGCAAGTCAGAGCGTGGGTTGACCGCTAGTTTCTCCACGCTCTGGCGAGCGTGGCTACCTCTTCATTTCACGGAGGCAAACATGTCCAGCCGAGCTATCCGCATTCGAGGCTTCACGCTGATCGAACTGCTGGTCGTCATCGCGATCATCGCGATTTTGATCGCGTTGCTGTTGCCGGCGGTTCAGGCGGCGCGAGAGGCCGCTCGCCGAGCACAGTGTCGCAACAATCTCAAGCAAATCGGGATCGCCCTGCACAATTACAACTCGACGGTGAAACTGTTCCCGCCGATCTCGGTGCTGCCGTTCGGGAGTACGTTCGAGCCGTTTTCCGCTCACGCGCGGCTGCTGCCGTACCTCGAACAGGCGAGTCTTGCGAAGCTGGTCGATTGGAAATTGGGGACGCAGTTCATCTCCAATCCGGTGCTGGCGAGAACTCGCGTTCCGATCTACCTCTGCCCCAGCGAACTCAACGACCGCGCGCGACTGACGCCGACGCTGACGCACTATCCGCTCAATTACGGCTTCAACGAGGGGACGTGGTTCATCTTCGACCCCGTCACCGGCAACATCGGCGACGGTGCGTTTCATCCGAATCGAGCCTTTTCGCCGGCCAGTTTCACGGACGGCTTGAGCAACACGTTGGCCGCCGCCGAGGTCAAGGCGTATCAGCCGAACCTGTGGGACACGAACAATCCGGCAACCGTCGGCGTCGCTCCACCTGCGACTCCCGCCGCCGCGTCCGCATTCTTCGGCGGCACGTTCGACTCCAACGGACACACCGAATGGGTCGAGGGAGACGTGCATGAATCCGGCTTCACGACGACGTTCACTCCGAACTCGGCGTTGCCCTACACGAATGCCGGGATCACTTATCCCAGCATCGACATCACTTCGATGCGCGACGGCGAATCGACCACGGCTCCCACTTACGCCGCCGTCATCTCCCGCAGCTATCACAACGGCATGGTCAACGTGCTGATGATGGACGGCTCCTCGCGATCCGTCAGCGATAACGTCGATCTGAGTGTGTGGCGCGCCGTCGGAACTCGCGACCGCCGCGAAAACAAGACATTGCCGTAGCGTGCCCCACAAATCGAGGAACCCTTCCATGTCCAGCAGTCAAAACAAACTCGTGGTGCTTGTGGCCCTGCTGCTCGTTCTGGCGGGCGTCGCGGCTTGGCTCTGGATGAGTCCCGCCACGCAACCGAGCCTCGACACCGGCCGCACCATCGCCGAGGCGTTCTTGACCGAACTGCGTGATTCTCGCCCCGACAAAGCCTGGGACTCCACGACGGCCGAGTTCAAGAGCGCTCAAGGCCGCGAAGCGTTCCAGCGCGACGTGAAGCCGCTGACATTTCTGCAACAGCCGCTCGATTTCGTCTCCGCCCAAGTCGTCACGATTCAAGAGCAACCTCGAACCGAATACCTCTTTCGCGCCAAGACCAGCGAGACCGTCCGCATCGTGATCGGCAAAGAGGACGGCCAATGGAAGGTGGACCGCTGGGTCCGATAGGCGAGCGAATCGACGGACACGAAGCGACTCGGCATAATCGCGCCGAAGGATCGCCGCAGGGAGGACGCTCGGTCGTCGCGATCCAGGGACAAGCGAAGGATGCTTGCATGAGCTTGGCATCAGAGTCGGAGATTCTGCGCGACGTTTGGTATCTGGCACTACCCGGCCGAGAACTTCGCCGAGGCCAAATCCTCGGCAAGATGCTGCTGGGCCAATCGGTGCTGCTGGGCCGCGACGCCAACGGTGAGGTCTTCGCGATGCGCGACATCTGCCCGCATCGCGGTATTCCTCTCAGCCACGGACGCTTCGATGGCCGCGAGATCGAGTGCTGCTATCACGGCTGGCGATTCAACTGCGCGGGAGCCTGCACTCACATCCCGTCGCTGCTGCCGACGCAAAAATTTGACCTCGATCGAGTCCTCGTACGTCGCTTTCCCTGCCGTGAGGTGCAAGGCAACGTCTGGGTCTTCATGCCGGAAGACGAACTCGCGTTGCCCGATCCGTTGCCGGAGATTCCCGTCATTCCAGATGTCGATGGTTCACACCACCGGCTCGTCGAACGCAGCCTGTTTCCCTGCTCGATCGACCATGCCGTCGTCGGGCTGATGGACCCGGCGCACGGCCCGTTCGTGCATCGGGCCTGGTGGTGGCGATCGGCGAAGTCGATGCACCAAAAATCGAAAGAATTCGCGCCGTCGCACTGGGGCTTCACGATGGTGCGGCACCGCCCGTCGTCGAATTCCAAGGCGTACAAACTCTTCGGCGAAGTCTCGACCGAGATCCGTTTCGAGCTGCCCAGCACGCGCATCGAACACATCGTCGCCGGCAAGCATCGCATCGTCGGGCTGACCACGCTGACGCCGCTGACCGACATGCAGGTCGAGTTGCATCAAATTTTTTACTGGACGATCCCTTGGCTGACGCTCGTTCGGCCGATCATCCGCCCGTTCGTGCGGACCTTCATTGAGCAAGACCGAGACGTCGTCGATAAGCAGCAGCAGGGACTGAACGAAGACCCGCAACTGATCCTCATCAACGACGCCGACAAACCGGCGCGGTGGTATCACCAGTTGAAAAAGGAACTGAAACAGTCTCGCGCTGAACACCGCCCCTTCAACAACCCGGTGCCGCAGACGACGTT
>CAZILR010000158.1:0-9409 GCA_964539995.1 uncultured Planctomyces sp. | reverse complement strand
TGCAGATTTGGATCGTGCGTCTGCTCGACATCAACTTGCCGCTCATCAAGTTGCTCAAGGGGCCGAGCATTACCAGCTTGTCCGCGGAGCTACTGGCTCAATTGGACAATGGCGACACCGCTGATGCGGCGAATGTGGCGGATGCCTCGCAAAATTCAGCGAGTTTTACGCTGGCACATTTGGAAGGCATGCGGGTCTTAAACCCGTGGTTGATTCGCGGCTTGGGCAACACCGATGCGCCGATGCGACTGATCTGTTTTCATTCGATGGGTGTTGGTGCGTCGCTCTTCACGTAGTTCTTGCTTGATCCCCTGGAGGATTATGACATCCTGGCTGTGCAGACGCCGGGACGCGAGAATCGTCTCGCCGAGCCGGTGGCCGAGAGTGTTGACCAGTTGGTGGATCAGATCGTGCCGCAGTTGCTGCCATTCTTTGATCGTCCCGTCGTGATCTGGGGACATAGTTTCGGCGGTATCGTCGCCGGAGAGATCATTCGGCGACTGCGTGATCGGCATCACCTGGAGCCGGCTCACTTCCTGGTGACGGGAACCGTGGCCCCCCATCTCATCCAGGTCTGGCAGAATCGAACGGTCATCCTCAAGAGCATGGTCGCCGACAACAGTCCTGAGTACATGATTTCGCTGTCGCGCTATGTGGATGATCCTGAATTCCTGAAGTCGATCCTGCCAAACTTTAGGCGGGATTGGCCTTTGTTGAAAAACTATCGCTTTGAGCCTCTTCCCCGTCTGAGTTTTCCGATCACCGCATTTGCGGCGAGGCAGGACGAGGTGGTTTATGTCGATGAAGTCAAAGAATGGGCGCAGCACACGGATGGTGGATTTGAATTGATCGAAGTTGATGGTGACCATTGGTTCCTAAATCGTAACCGTGAACTGATCACTGCCGCGTTTCACGAGATTGCAGCAAGGTTTCAGCGAACGGCAGCCGATCACTTCCTACAGCCGGCAATTGCTGCCGCAACAAGCTGGTCATGATCGAGTCTCAGCCATGTTTCTGGCGATCGTCAGACAAATCGAAGCGAGGCAGGCATGACGATCGCCCCCTTCGAGATGTTGTCCACGGGCGTCAATCGTGAGCAAGGCTCGCAAGACCGAAGAGTCATTGGGGGACGCTATCGAGTTCTGCGCCGGCTGAAGAACGGCGAAGATACGGAAACTCTGCTGGCTTCCGATCTCATGCGAAGCGCAAACGTCGTGATCAAGACGGCGGCTGCGTCATCGTTCTCCGCTTCGGCGTGGATGCGGCTGGAGCATGAAGCTCACGTCCTTTCGCAAATCAAGAACGGACTGTTCGCTCCGTTGCTCGATTCCGGTGTCGAGGGGGATCAAGTCTTTCTGGTCATGCCCTTCATTCCGGGAATCACGCTGCAAACGCGATTGCGGGAAGGCTCGCTGCCAGTGATGGACGCGATCACGTTGGGGCGTGCCCTCCTAGCCGCGCTGAGTACGGCGCATGCCAACGGCGTGCTGCATCGTGATATCAAACCCGCCAATGTGATTGTGAATGAAGACGCCCCCTTGCGCGAGGCGACGCTCATCGACTTCGGCTTGGCCAGAAGTACCAATCTGGATGCGAGCATTCGAGACCAGTGGGTCGGGACTGCTCAATATCTGTCGCCCGAGGGAGCGGGTCTCCTCGATCAAGAGGTGACGGGTTGTTCCGACTTGTACTCCGTGGGGATCGTGCTCTTTGAGTGTCTCGCCGGCCGGCCCCCGTTTCTGGGAAAGAGTGTCGGCGAAGTCTTACGGCAGCACATGACGGTGCCGGCTCCCGAATTGCGAAGCTTGGGTTTACCGGTGCCGCGCGTGTTGGATGAGGTCATCCAGCGGCTACTGCGCAAAGATCCCCGCGATCGCTACCAAACAGCAAACGCGGTGGTCGCGGACCTGACCGTCATCGCAGAGGCTCTGCAACAAGGAGAGTCTGAACCGGCACTCGTGGTCGGCTTGCACGATCGCCGCCAGACACTTACAGAACCTGCGTTCGTTGGCCGAGGCCAAGAATTGGCGGTGCTCAACTCCCAACTGAAACGGACGCAAGCGGGGCAAGGTGGCCTTGTTTTGTTGGAAGCCGAATCGGGAGGCGGGAAAAGTCGTCTGCTCGCTGAGTTCGCGCTGCGCGGAACACAACAGGGAGCTTGGATCTTGCGCGGCCAGGGACTCGATCAGGCCGCGCAACGTCCATTCCAACTGCTGACGGGAATCGCCGAAGGATTAGTCGCAACGGCTCGCTTGGAACCTGGGATCGAAGAGAAAATCCGAATCGGATTGGGGGACCACCAGGAAGCGGCTTGCTCGGCCCTTCCGGAATTGGCCAAGGTGTTTGGTTCGAGTGCGGTCGGTCTAGGCCCGGAATCGTTTGCGGAAACACGCAGCGTGCAGGCGTTGGCGGCCTTCCTGGATGCGTTGGGAGAGACGGATCGGCCCGTGCTCATTCTATTGGACGACTGCCAATGGACAGATGAGTTGACGCTCAAGGTTCTGAGCAACTGGCAGCGCCGAACGACGACTCCCGATCGTTCCGTCCTTTTGGTAGCGGCCTTTCGATCGGAGGAGGTTCCTGAAGGCCATCTGCTCCGCTCGCTGCAGTCCGTGATTCATTTGAAACTGCCCTCGTTTCAGTCGGCCAATGTTCGCAAGCTGGTTGAATCGATGGCGGGACCGCTGCCCGACGAGGCGGTGAATGTCATTGAACGATTGGCGGAAGGGAGTCCGTTCATGGCTTCCGCGGCGCTGCGCGGATTGGTGGAGTCGGGTGCCTTGGTGTCCGTGCCGGACGGCTGGCGAGTCGAGCCCTTGGCGATGGCTGGTGTGCAGTCGTCGCGGCACGCCGCCGCGTTCCTTGCGCGCCGCATCGAACTCTTGCCGCCGACGACCGTCAAGTTGCTCTCGGTGGGAGCGGTCTTGGGCAAGGAGTTTGATCTCTTCACCGCATCGAAGTTGGCTCTGCAAAGTTCAGCGCAAGCCATTGCCGCGCTCAACGAGGCGCAACAGCGGCACATTGTTTGGTCCAAGTCAACAGACGACCGATGCGCCTTCATGCACGACAAGCTCCGCCAGACGTTGCTTGATCGCTTGCCCGAATCCGAGCGCAAAGATTTGCATCTGCGTGCCGCCGTCGATCTTGAAGCGGAGGCTCCTGGCCGCGTGTACGATCTGGCCTACCACTTCGACGCTGCCAGAGAAAGCGCACGGGCTTTGCCCTATGCTCTGGCGGCTGCGGAGAAAGCCCGAACCCAACATGCGCTGGAGCTTGCTGAAGAGCAGTATCGCATTGCGGAGCGAGGCGTCGCGGTCACGGATGAAGCCACTCGGTATCGCATCGCCGAGGGACTCGGCGACGTGATCATGTTGCGTGGTCGCTATCAAGCGGCAGCGCCCATGTTCCAAGCGGCAAGTTTGCTGGCAAAAGACAATTTGACCCGCGCGCAGATCGAAGGAAAGCTCGGTGAGCTTGCCTTCAAACAAGGTGACAATAAGAAAACGGCTGAGGCACTGGAACGCTCGCTGCGATTGCAGGGTCGGAAAATCCCATCGGGAACCATCGGATTTTTGGTGTTCCTTGTCTGGGAAGTGCTCGTGCAAGCGTTCCATACGCTGCTCCCCAAGTTGTTTCTGGCTCGTCGTACTCTGCCAGGCACCGAGAAGGAGTTCTTGTCCATTCGTCTGTATACGACGTTGGCCTACGGCTACTTTTTTGACCGCGGCGTGGTTCCTTGTTTGTGGTCGCATTTGCGTGCCATCAACCTGGCCGAGCGATATCCGCCAACGGTTGAACTGGGACACGCCTGGGCGACCCATGCTCCCGTGATGTCTTTGCTCCCGTGGCTCAGTCGCGGTGAGTACTTCGCGAAACGATCGCTCGAAATCCGCAAGAACCTCGGCGACGTTTGCGGACAGGGGCAATCGCTGCATTACTGGGGAGTCGTGCTCTTCGTCGGAGCGAAGTTTGACGACTGCATCAGCAAGTGCATGGAAGCGGTTCGATTGCTGGAACGAACCGGAGATTTTTGGGAAGTCAACATGGCCCGCTGGCAAAGCGCCAACGCGGTCTACCGGAAGGGAGACTTGGCACGCGCGATCGTCGAAGCCAGACAGTTGTACGAATCGGCCAGTGAGATGGGGGACGACAAGGTCTCAGGATTCATTCTCGACGTTTGGTCGCGAGCATCGGGCGGACGATTGCCGGCCGACATTCTTCAACGAGAAACCCGAAAAGTACGGCACGATGTCCAGGCCACCGCACAGGTTTTACTGGCGGAAGCCGTGCGCTTGATCGGGCAAGACGAATTGACCGAAGCGGTTCAGATCTTGAACAAAGCCCGCGCGGTGTGCCGCGAAGTCGGGATGATGAATGCTTGGGTGTCCCCCGTGTTGCCGTGGTTAGCGACGACCTACCGGCTGCAATGGCAGAGATCAACAGACCTTGTCCCACATCGTCGCCGCCAACTGCTTCTCAGCGCGCGTCGGGCTGCACGGCAAGCCTTAGCCGTCGCCAGAAAGTTTCAAACGGACTTGCCGCACGCGCTGCGTGAAGCTGGACTGGTCGCGGCGATGCAAGGCTCGCTCCGTCAAGCGCGTCGCTCACTGGATGAAAGTTTGGCGGTGGCCGAGCGACAAGGAGCACGCTTTGAGCATGCTCAGACACTGTTGGCTCGGGCTCGTGTCGGCTTGGAAGTCGGTTGGCCAGGAGTTCAGGAAGAGGTGACGACGGCGCGCCAAGCTCTCAGTTCGCTCGGCGCGGACTTCGCCCTCGATGAGAAACAAGCGGCTTCAACGGAGCCCGCCAGGACGGCGACGCTCTCGTTGGTCGATCGGTTCGACACCGTGCTTGATGCCGGTCGCCGCATCGCTTCCGCCTTGAATCGCAAGACGATTTTCAAGGAGGTGCGTGAAGCGGCGTTCCGACTCTTGCGCGGTGAGCGGTGCCTGTTGCTCCAGCTTCAAGGGGAAGATGCCGCCGAAGATCTCACGATGGTCTCTGGGGAGATCGAAGCGGAATACAGCCGCTCGATGGCCGAACGCGCTCTCGCCACGGGCCAAGTCATCGTCTTCACCGAAGGCCAGACAGAAGAAGAGGAGGCACTGCTTGCTGGAGTCCGATCGGCTTTGTGCGCGCCAGTGTTCGTGCGAGGCAAGCCGGCCGGTTGTTTCTATGTGGACCATCGCCAGGTGAGTGGATTGTTTGGCGAGGATGAGGAGCGTTTAGCCGCGTTCATCGCCACCATCGCCGGTGCCGCTCTTGAGAACGCGGAAGGTTTCGCCGAACTACGGTTGCTGAATGAGACGTTGGAGCAGCGCGTGGCCGAGCGTACCGCTGCCGCTGAGGCTCGCGCGCGTGAACTCGCGGTTTCCAACGACGAATTGGAACGCACCGCCGCTGAGTTACGACGATCGGAAGACGAACTCCGTGTGGCCAAGGACGCTGCCGAGAAAGCCAACCGAGCCAAGAGCGACTTCCTGGCCAACATGAGTCATGAAATCCGCACCCCCATGAACGGGATCATGGGTATGGCGGAACTCGCGTTGCAGACAAAGCTCACGCACCAGCAAACCGAGTATCTCAACATCGTCATGCAATCGGCCGATGCGCTGCTGCGGTTGCTCAACGACATCCTCGACTTCTCCAAGGTGGAAGCAGGAAAGCTCGAACTGGAATTGATCGACTTTCCGTTGCGCGACAGCCTGGGCGATGCCATGCACACCTTCGGGTTGCGAGCCGCCGAAAAGGGAGTGGAACTCACCTACCTTGTCCCGCCAGATGTGCCCGACACCCTCGTCGGTGATCCCGGACGGCTCCGGCAAATCATCATCAACTTGGTGGGCAATGCGCTCAAATTCACCGACCAGGGTGAGATCGTCGTCGCGGTCACCGTCGATGCGCTGGAAGATTCACACGTCGATTTGCATTTCGTGGTCAGTGACACTGGCATCGGGATTCCGGCCGAAAAGCAGCAACAGATCTTTGAAGCGTTTAGCCAAGCCGACACCTCGACCACGCGCCGCTACGGCGGCACCGGATTAGGGCTTACCATCTCGATGCAGTTGGTCAAGCTGATGGACGGGCATCTCTGGGTTGAGAGCGAGGTGGGCAAAGGGAGCCAATTCCACTTCATGGTTCGCTTCGGCATTCCCAAAGGCGCGTCGGCGCACTCGTGGCTCAAGCTCGAAGGCTTGGCGGGGATGCCGGTGCTGGTGGTGGTGGTGGATGACAACAACACCAACCGCCGCGTTCTTGAAGACACGCTGACCAATTGGGGGATGCAGCCGATTCTGGCCGCCGATGGGCCAATCGCGCTGGCTCTCATGGACGACGCCGTGAAGCGCGGCACGCCGTTCCGACTGGCGCTTTTGGACGTGATGATGCCAGACATGGATGGCTTTGAGGTCGCGGAACGCATTCGGCAAGACTCGCGGCTGACGGGTTGCATTCTGGTCATGCTTTCCTCGGCCGGACAGACGGAGAATTCGGTTCGTTGCCAGGATCTGGGCATTGCCCGTTATCTCATCAAGCCAGTCAAGCAATCCGATTTGCGTGAAACGATCTTGCGAGTGGTGAGCACGCAAGGCGAGCCGATCCGCGTGACCGGGCCGACTCAGGCGCAGATTACGGAATCACGGCGGTCGCGGCGGATCTTGCTGGCCGAGGATGGTTTGGTGAATCAGCAGGTCGCTCGTGAGTTGCTGGAATCACGCGGGCATCAGGTCGTGGTCGCAAGCACCGGCCGCGAAGCCGTGGAGATGCTTGAGCACGGGTCGTTTGATCTGGTTCTGATGGACGTGCAGATGCCAGAAATGGACGGCTTCGAGGCGACTGCGGCCATTCGGCAAAAGGAGCAAACGACCGGCCAGCACATGCCCATCGTGGCCATGACGGCGCATGCCATGAAAGGGGACCGCGAGCGATGCCTGAAGGCCGGCATGGATGCCTATCTCTCCAAGCCGATCCAGTCCAAAGCTCTTTATGAAACGGTCGAGGGAATTGCGGTCGCCACTCGATCTCATCAGGAAACGCCGGTCGAATCCGTATCGACCGAACCAACCACGGAAGCAATCATGGACTGGCACGCCGCCGTGGACCGTGTCGGTGGGCGCGAAGATTTGCTCAAGCAGATGGCGGGACTGTTCTTCAAAGAAACTGACAAGCTGCTCCCGTCGCTTCGTGAGGCGATCGCTCAGCGGGACATGGGCAAGGTGCAGCGCGTCGCCCATTCCCTGAAAGGGTCGGCTTCTTGTTTTGCCGCCCCGCCGGCTGTGTCGGCGGCAGTGCGATTGGAATTCATGGGCCGGGACGACGATCTGACCGGCGCGGATGAAGCCTATTCCGTGCTGGAACGCGAGATCGAAAGACTCAAGCAGGCGTTGACGGGCTTCGTGCCGAGTGGACCGCTTCCAGTGACAACAGGGAAAAGATAGGATCGTGACATGCAAACCGTCTTGGTAGTGGATGACGTCACACTGGACCGGCACTTGGTGGGTGCTCTGATTGAAGAGCATGTCGGCTGGTCAGCGGTGTTTGCGGAGGATGGCCGGGATGCTTTGGCGCTGATCAAGTTGCAGGTTCCCGACGTCGTTCTCACCGATTTGCAGATGCCGGAAATGAACGGCTTGGAGTTGGTCGAGGTGATTCGCCGCGACTACTCGTATCTGCCGGTCATCCTGATGACCGCGCACGGCAGCGAGGAGATTGCCGTCGCCGCTCTTAAAGCGGGTGCCGCCAGCTACGTCCCCAAACGAGACCTAGCCCGCGACTTGGTTCCGACGACGCAAAAAGTGCTCGACATGGCTCGGACGATTCGGAACCAGCATCAGGTTCTGGATTGCCTGATCGAAACCGAGTTTCGATTTCTCTTGTCCAATGACCCGCACCGCGTGCAGCCGCTGATCAATCATCTTCAAGATCATCTGACGATGATGAACTTGGTGGACAAGGCCGGCCTGATCCGCGTGGGTACCGCGTTGCATGAAGGGCTCATCAATGCGATGGAGCACGGCAACCTGGAACTCACCTCGGAATTGCGTGAGAGCGAAAACCCCAGTGACTACAGGAAGCTCGTGGACGAGCGCCGCCATCAGCAACCCTACCGTGATCGGCATGTGCTCGTCGTTGCGAGATTTTCCCGCCAAGAGGCGGTCTTCATGATTCGTGACGACGGCATCGGCTTCGATCCCGCCAAGTTGGCCGACCCAAGAGATCCGGTCAACCTGCAAAAATGCAGTGGGCGCGGCCTCTTCTTAATTCGCACGTTCATGGATGAAGTGCGATTCAACGAAACCGGTAATGAAATCACGATGATCAAACGGCGTCACTCGGTGACGGACTGATCACGTCAGACCTGGAACCCAATTGGTTCCCGCGAGCGGGACTTTTGCCATCGCGGCGGCTTCGATGGTCAGAGCAACGAGGTCTTCGCGTTCCAGGTGATGCACATTGGATTTTCCGCAAGCTCGCGCGAGCGTCGTCAGTTCCATCGTCAGCACTTGCAGGTAATTCTTGAGCCGCTTGGCTCCCCATTCAGGAGCCATGCGGGATTCGAGATCGGAAGCTTGCGTCGTGATCCCGACGGGGCAGCGGCCCGTGTGGCAGTGATGGCAATATCCGGGAGCCGTGCCGAGCTTCGCGTAATCTTCCGTCGCGTCGATCCGTTCGCCGTCATGGCAGTACGACGAACTGTTGCAGCCGAGAGCCATCAGCACCGCTTGGCCAATCGCGACGGCGTCGGCTCCGAGCGCAAGGGCTTTGGCGACGTCGGCTCCGGAGCGGATGCCGCCGGAGATGATGAGTTGCACGGTGCCAACAACATCCATCTCTTCGAGCGCCTGCACGGCGAGCGGCAGCGCGGCGAGCGTCGGGATGCCGGCATGTTCGATGAAACATTGCTGAGTCGCGGCGGTGCCACCTTGCATGCCGTCGATGACGACGACGTCGGCTCCGGCTTTGACCGCGAGCTTCACATCCTCGCGGACGCGAGTCGCCCCCATCTTGACGTAAATCGGAACTTGCCAGTCGGTGATCTCACGCAGTTCGTTGATCTTGATCGTCAGGTCGTCCGGGCCGGTCCAGTCGGGATGCCGGCAAGCCGAGCGTTGGTCGATTCCCGCCGGAAGCGTTCTCATGCCGGCGACTCGCTCGCTGACTTTTTGGCCGAGCAACATGCCGCCGCCGCCGGGCTTCGCCCCTTGCCCGATGACCAATTCAATCGCGTTGGCTTTGCGTAGGTCGTCCGGGTTGAAGCCGTATCGCGATGGCAGACATTGATAGACCAGCGTCTTCGACGACTGCCGCTCTTCAGGAGTCATGCCGCCGTCGCCGGTCGTCGTCGAGGTGCCGATCTCGGTCGCGGCTCGGCCGAGCGCTTCTTTGACGTTGGCCGAGAGCGCTCCGAAGC
>CAZILR010000157.1:0-9431 GCA_964539995.1 uncultured Planctomyces sp. | reverse complement strand
GATCAGGCTCAGTTTCCTCTCCGCATGGCCGGACCTACGCCCTCGCTGACAAAATTGCTTGCGACTTGGAACTTGAGCCGTCAGTTATTGAAGCGGCTGCTCCGTAATCCCAAGGATGCGAAACCTGTATTCGTTGGGCATTATTGGTTGTCTGGCATTCGGTCCGCACGACTCGCCGACAACGTAGCGTGCGTGGAATACAGTGTCGCCAAGGGCGGCTACCTGTGTGCGTATCGTTGGAATGGTGAGCAAAAACTGAGCACCGGCAACTTTGTGTGAGCCGAAAAAGGCTCACCGTGAAATGGAGATCAACCTGCATGAAAACGATCCTCGCCTTTTTGCTGTTCGCATCCACAACACTAGCTGCTGATCCGCAGATTCAACGTGACGTTGCCTACGTCGAGCCAAAGAACGAGCGGCAGACGCTCGATGTCTTCGCTCCCACTGAGGGTAAGACCCATCCTGTCGTTGTTTGGATTCACGGCGGCGGATGGACCAAAGGCAGCAAGATCGGGATGCAGAGAAAGCCAGAGGCGTTCACCGCGAAGGGTTTCGTCTTTGTCCCAATTAACTACCGATTCGTCCCGAACGTCACCGTCAAGGAAATGACCGGCGACATCGCCAAGGCGATTCGTTGGGTTCACGATCATGCCAACGAGTTCGGTGGAAATCCCAATTCGATCTTCGTCATGGGACATTCGGCGGGAGCACATCTCGCAGCGTTAGTTTGCACTGATGACCGTTATCTGAAAGCCGAAGGACTGTCCCTGGAGATCATCAAGGGCTGCGTCCCAATTGATGTATCCGTGTACGACATTCCAAAGCGGCTCAAAGACGGTGGCTCAGTTTCACCAGAGACGTTCAAAGCCGTGTTCGGAGAAACTGAAGAAATGCAGCGGGACTTGTCGCCCGCCACTCACGTTGCCAAAGGGAAGAGCATCCCGTCGTTCCTGATTCTTCACGTTGCAGATCGGGCTGACACGAAGGCACAGTCTGATTGGCTCGCCAGCAAAATGGTGGAAGCTGGAGCGTCGGCAAAGGTCGTCGCCGCTGAAGGAAAGAATCACGGCACGATCAATTCCGATTTGGGACTGCCCGACGACAAGCCGACAAAGGAATTATTCGAGTTCATGGATGGCGTGCTGAAGAAGAAGTGATGACGTTTGAAGAATCTGCGATGTTCTTTCAGCGATGGTGTGACTTCTTCAACAATTAAGCTAAGCCTAATCCGACAGGGCCAGTGGCCTTGATAGCGTCGCAAAGAAGCAAAATCAGAATGTGCCCGTTCGGAGAAGCAGAAACGGTGCTGGCCAAGAAAAAACTCACCTAGCGAACCAGGATTCGTTGTTAACCGAATCCTCAGTGGTTCGCCAAGTGAGTGAAAAGGCTCCTCGACTTGGACTCGAACCAAGAACCTAGCGGTTAACAGACGAGTCCACACGAGTGCCAAAAGCTGCGAATACCCCGTGATTTCGCGAGTCTATCGCGTGTCGCGTGCGTTTCAATACCTCGCATCACTTCGCGGGCTTTTGCATCACGTTTCGCGAAACAGGGTAGAAGTGTGGTAGCAACCTTTGACCACTCGATTCTCGCGAGGCTCCCGCTAGGTTCATCGTCAGCGGGGTTTCATTCGAGCGAGCGACCACTTTCGATCGCGGTGTTGTGACTCGGCCGGAGCGGAAAACGACCGCCGACGTTTGCGCAGGACGAACGCGCGAGCCTCGGTCTGACTCAGAGCACGTCCAGAAACGTCGTGGCGTTAGTTCGGCTGTGAGGTTGTGCCCTCAGCAGCAGCTTGTTCAGCCAGCCGCTCAATCGCTTGGTCAAGATTCTTGGGGGCTGGCCGCTTCGAGCATGACGGGCAAACATTCATCACCTCGATGAAACCGATTGGCGTTCTCGCCTTCACCCACTCGCGCCCCCGTCGCAACTTCTTGCAGTATTCACAGCGGACGGCGAGTTTGAACTGCCGAGTCAATCTTTCGCGTTGTGCCCGCTGAAGCCGTTCGTCGATCTCCGCTTCGAGCTTTTCACGAACCTCTACGTCACTCGGCTCACGCTCGTTCTGGTCAACCAGTTCGCACCAATGCTCAATCAGGATGCCCAACACCGCTGACAAGCCAGCATCGCCGTGACGATCTTTGATGCCGCGAAGAAAACGCAGCATTTGCGGCGTGATCTCGTAATGCACGGCTTCCGCGATCAAGAGCGACGTCTCCAATTCATCGACGGAGAAATCGGGTGCATCCCGTTGCAAGATTCCGCTCGATAGCAAAGTCCGTGCATCGTACTGGCCGCCCTCGCCTCTCGGTGCGTCAGGATGATCTCGCAAAGTGCGGGCCGACACGCCCAGCAGAAACGCTGCCGCTTGCTGGTTGAGGCTTCGGAGAACGGCGATTTGTTCCGCTCCGGTTAGTTTGGCAACGTCCGACATGTTGAAGACCCTTCTATGAGGTGAGGAACGGTGTACGTCCCGGTCAGAAAAAGTGGTCACACAGAAATTTTCGACGATGCTTCTGGCGAAGCCCGCCCGCCTCGCAACCGCTTGAAGAACCTGGGAAAATTAGGGGGTGTTGCTCGCCGTAAGTCCTTTGGCGTCGTCACGGTTTTCGTGACGTCGATTCACGACTTACAGCGCCGCAGTTCGGCCTTCAGATCGTCAACGGTTCGGCCGCATTCCCGCAACTCATCAACCACGTCTTCGATGTCTGCCTTGCCTCGCATCACCCGCGACACCAGCAGAAGGAAATGAATCTCGCGCCGTTCGTTGTCGTCTTCGGACTCGCTCATTGGTCTCGCCTTTCAAGAATGCAGATCAGTCACAGCCAGGGGCGAGGTGGAGTTGGTCCGGTCTTCATTCCGGCAACCTCGCCCCTAGCGTCCAACATCACCGAGCGCTCTCACACACTCGGCAATTCGGTTTTGGTGGCGACGGGATCGGCGGCAAACTCGGCGTCGATCGCGCGTTGTTCCTCGCTGTAGTTCGGGACGGGATGTAACACGCCAGTCATCCGGCTGAGTTCGGCGAATGCTTCTCGGCTTTCGGTTGCCTGACTTCCGAGATGCCAGCCAGAGCCACGGATTCTGCTTTCCTCAGCTTCGAGGTCGACGATCGTCTTTCGCTGAAACGCGAGGAATTTTTGGAGTCGCAGATTGTGCCTGTACGATGCGAGTTGCCTCTCCCGATATTGGTCCGTGAGTGCTCGCAGATCATCAAGCTTCAACTGACGATCAACCGCGACTTGGAGATCGTTCAGCGATTTACCGGACCACTCCACGAATTTTGAAATCTCTTTTTCGGTCGCTTCGCCATGCGCCACACGCTCGGCGAGCAGCGGTAATTCCGCCTCGGCCTTTTGGCGGTCGGCTTCGCTTTTTGCTTTCAAACTGTCGATCAACGTCATGCTCAATAACTCCTGAAAAAATGAGCCTCAGAAAACCGGCGAGGAACACCCCCGCCGGTTTTGTTTCCTCGTGGACGGTTAGCGCTGTGCTGCCTGCCGGCGGTGCTCGTCGATGTAGGCTTGTCGCAGTTCTTCGTTCTCACGCGCGACGGCAGTTGCCGCTTGCTGTTTGGTCCAACCTTTCGCCCGCATCTTCTCTGCGATGGCCGCATTCCATTGCGCGGTCGCGGGGCCAATGCTGTTGCTGTTCGTCGTCATTGCTAGGTGTCCTTTGAAAACTGATATTTGAAACTCGTCCGCCAACGTGGCGAACAAATACTTGCCCTCGTTGGTTAGTAGCCTGTCGCTTCGATGTTGGCGTGACGGTTGCGAGGTCGCTCACGTTCTAGGATTTGCCTCTGCTGTTGGATGATGACACCGAGAGACTCGATGGCCCGTTCCATGTTGATCGCGTTGCGTTCGTCGACTGGATTGAGAGCCGTGTTCCTGTCTGGTTTGAGCTGACCTGTCGACATGTCGAAGTCGCCCGCGAACATTCGCTTGGTCCGAGTCCAGAATGTGCCTTCCCTCAGATCCCTGACCCTCTGCCGCAGCTCGCCTTGGGTTTGCTCAAGAGGCTCTTGGCCGATCAGATCAAAGTTCCATCCGGCAACTTTTTGCGAGAGGTCGCTTGCTCCAGAACTTTGAAGCAACTCGATCAGTCCCGGCCTCGACACACCTCGGAGCGCCTCGGGTCCGTTCAAGCGGTTCAGTTCTGCGGTCGACTTGAGAACCCTGTCGGCTTGCAGCGTTGGCGTTGCAGATTGCACCTGGGCGAGCCGCTGGGCGTAGAACTTGCCGGCGTCTTCGGTCGAAATGGCCAAGCCCTTGTTCTTCTCGTACTGGTCGATCATCGACTGGATGACGACCGGGTCACCCGTTAGCGACTTGTCACCGGAGATCGCGCGGAAGAATGTTTCGGTTCTCCCGCGTCCAAGCTCTGGCTTTCCGAGAGGCTTCCCGGTATCGAGGTCTTCCAATTCGCCAGTGAAGAATGCTCGCGCTGTCTCTGGGGCGCGATTCATCAAGGCGAGCATCTTGTCGGGAATGTTTTTCTGTCCGCGAAATCGTGAGGCACCAGCCTTGTTCAACCCCTCAGTGAATCCGATGGTCGATGTTCCGGTGATGTCTCCGTCTTTGTCCGAGATGGCTTGCGACAACGCAGGCCCAAGAGCTTGCACCATCGCCTCGGATGCGCCTTGAGCCATCATGTTGGCCATGATCGGGCCGAAAGCTTCCATTCCCTTGTTTGCGTCTTTGATGTTCGACTTGCTCTGCATCGACAGCAGCACTCCGGCCGCTTGTTCCGGCGTCGCGTCTTTGCGTGCCATGTAGTCGGAGATGGAACCTGCCGTCTCGGCGAGCTTTTCGGGAGATGACCGCGGCGACAGTCTCGCAGCAGCTACTGCGGCTCCGGCAAATCTCTCGGCTTCCGCTTCGTTCGTCGCGCCGCCGCTCTTGATGGCAAGGCTCAACGCGCTGACTGCGGTCGCCGGATCGACGCCCGTCTTCGCGGACATCTCCAGCGCTCGCGACTTGAGTTTCTCCGGCCCGTAGACCGACCCGACGTTGAGTGTTGCCTCGCCGAGAGCTTGCTCGAATGTGACCGCCGACTGACCGGCCTTCTGTTGCCTGTCGATGACGTTCTGCCATTCGGCCGAGATGCGATTGACGGCGGTATAGACCAGCGTCAGCGGCCCGACCATCGAGGCAAACTTGCTGGCGACTTCGCCAGAGATGCCGCCGAGTCCCGACATACCCTCTTTGGCTTGTTGCGCCGACGCCTTTACTCGCGCGTTGCCTTGCTTCTGCGCGTTCTCCAGCGATTGGAGTCGCGACTCCAGCTTCGCGATCGCTGCTTCCGCGCTCTTCGTATCTCCGAAAAATTTGAGCGTGACCCCGTTGTCCGAACTCATGGCCGTTCCTTTCAAAAGAGGGATGTTTCCTGGGAGCGGTTCACGCTCCGTCGTGTGGTTTGCTTGCCGGCGGTGGCGAGGTTCAACCAGTCGCGCGTCGAGCCGTTCGGCAGAACGACGAACCGCCAGAGGCATCGGTCGCATTGGTGACGATCGCCTTGCTCGTGATGCGTCGCCTCGGAGTTGCAGGCGGGACACTGCGGGGCGAAAAGTGCGAGTTGGCTGGTCATGGTTGGGTCTCGGTTCTCTGGCGTGACGGGTTACGAAAAGTACGAATTCAACGAATTCAGCCGTCGTCAGTTCGTTCAATTCGTTCAATTCGTAGGTGAGACGGTGGGGAACCAGTGTTCGACGTGGCGGCCCGTGTTGGGGTCGACTTCGCCTTGGGAGTGAGCCAGGCCGTTGTCACGCAGTAGCCGCAACGCATCGGCGATTTCAGTAGAGGTCTTGTTGTTGTGGAAAAGGTGTTGAATGTCGGTTCGCGTCAGGCCATCGGCGGGGACTTCGCGGAGAGCCGCCAGCAGCGTGTCGGCGGTGCGATTGCCCAGCGAGTTTCCGAAGATGTATTCCGCGCTCCGTTCGCAGTAGTCCCACAACGCCAGCGCGGCTTTCAGGTGTTCGACCTTCACGATCGAGGACATGTCGAGCACGGCATAGAGGACCGACAGCCGCATCACTTGAGCCTCGGCTCGTGCAGTCATCGAACCGAGTAACCCGAAACGATCGCCCGACAGTCGCGGATAAACCTCGTGCCACAGCTTGCGGGCTTCCGGGTCGCGGTCGATCTTCTCGGCCGTCATCGCGAACTTGATGACTTCGCGAACGTGAACGCGGATCGGCTCCAAGTCGGCATCTTGAAGATTGCCCCCGTCCGGCAGCGTCTTCGATCGAGCGACGCACACCCACAAGAATCGGTTGCCGAATCCGTTCGTCTGCTCCGACTCGCAAAGATTGCGGCGGAGTTCGTCGCGCGTAATGTGGCCGATGATGCTGACGTGAGCGTTGGTCGCTTTCGCTGCGTTGTTCTTGGTCAATGTGCGAAGCAAACCAGAATCCCAAGCCTGTCGGATCGTCGGTGACAGTGTGCTTGATTCACGCCCCATCACTTTCAGGGTGCCGGCGAATTCTTCTTCAATGACGAGCAGCCGCTTGTCTGTCACTCCGGGATCGGTCTCGACCGTTTGGTAATCGACAACACGGCCCTTTTCTCTGACCGCTTGTTGCTCTTCGATCTTGTCGCGGACCTGCCAAACTAACCCCTCGCCAGAACTCAGACCACTGACAACTCGATCTTGCGCCCAAGTTTCGTCGATGCCTTGCAAGAGCCGGCGAACGTGAGACCACGAACTGCCTTTTCTGCCTTTCGCCGATTTGCCGACCAGTACCGCGAAGAAATTGACGTGATGCCGAGCGGATTCGGCCGCCGAGTAGGCCGTCCGTCCGAGCACGTTGCCAACGGCAACGAGAAACTGAATCAACAATGCCACCGGGTCAGCTTCCGAGTGCGGAGTAACGAATTCAACGAATCCACCACTGACTCCGTGAAACGCCTCTTTCGCAGGCGGTGCCGGCCAGTCGATCGTCGATGACGTCTTTGGTGGATCGTATTTAGCCCCGTTCGTCCGTGGTGACCGCTTGGGAGCTTGTGCGACAATCTCGTCAGCAATTCTGCTCATGCCGCCCCCTGTTCGATAATCAGCGTGCGAATGGCTTCGCGGAACTTGAAGTTGTCGCGGAGCGTGACGAGCAGACGGTCTTGTCTCCGTTCTGTGAGCGGTTTGATTGGCTGGCCGATGGTGTGGTCGATGCCGATTCGTCGGCATACCTCCACTGATGGCAACCAGCGGCGAGCGAATTCAGGAAACGCCTCGAGCGCGGCGTGTAGTTCGTCGATGGTTGCGGGCGCGAATGGTTCGTGACCTGATGCCAGGCAGTCGGAAATGTGTTCGAGATAGTGCGATGGATCTTCAAAATTGCGACGCGGTGTGACAGAATTCATTCCGTGAGACTCCGTTTCGGACACGGGGTTTCGCTGACGGCTGCCGCACGAACGGCGGCCGTCGTCATTGGTGGGTTACAGCAAGCCCGCAGCGGCGAGCTTCTTTGTGGTCTCGGCCGATCGCTCAGCAGGAGCAGTAGCCGGCGCATCACTTCCGAGCGCGGCAGCGGTCTGGCCGTCGATGAATGCCCCCCACGCCTTCGTGGTCGTGTGCCAGACGCCACGCACGAGTTTGGCTTCGAGTCGGCAGCCCCGGACGCCATTCCGGATGACTCGCCATTGGGTCGATGGCGGCATGTCCCAATTGGCTAGCTGTTTCGCCAGCTTTCGGACGGGAGTAAGCACGTCGTGCTCGACGTCGATCAAAGAAGTTGGAATCGGAGTCGCCATCGGATTACCTCATCGCAGAAGAAGAAATGGTGGGAACCATTAAACAACTGCGAGATGATTGCCGTGGCCAATTGGCTTATCAAAAGCCATTTCGTGGCTTAGCTAAGCCAAATCGACGTTCTCAATCATCAGACGAGTGCCCCCTCCCGGCTGTGCTTCAATCAAGACAGCCAGTTGTTCGGGCCACGGGTCGACGTCACGAGTCCGAATGCCGTGCGCGGCGAACGAGACGGGAGCGCCTTCACTTGCGAACAGCAGTTTCATCGCTTCGGTTTGCCTCTTGTTCAACTCGATTGGTTGGTCATTTAGAAGAGCGATCTTCGCTGTGGAGTTGAGCGAGAGCACAGGCTTCAGTCGTTTTTTATGATCGTCCCGTTGCGGAGTGCGATCATCAATTTCCGCTTGCTGCCGTGGAGGTGGAGCGGCCTCGCTGGCGACATTCGCAAATCTCTCCAACACGACGGAGAGGTGCCACAACGTCGCAGCGAGAGGGTTCATCAACAGAATCTCGTCACCTCTTGGCCAGTCGAAGCCAGCCAGAATTTCAAATTGGTCCCCGTGACTCGCGAGCCAATCCACGACGTCTCGAAATGCTCCTGACCGCCGCGCGTCATCTTGCACGCTCACTTCAATCAGTGAGCGAATAATCAACCACTCCGGCCCCTTGAACGCCCCATTCGCGATGGCCTGTTGCAACAGCGTTGTTGCGAGCGCCAACCGCTTCGTTGTGGGTAAAGTGAAATCCACTGCCAGCGTTTTGAACTGTTCAGAAAATGCGAGAAGCGATTGCGCGTGATCAATCATCGTCCGGTTCCTGTCTCCGGTCCTGAAGAAAAGAACCGCGATCAACGGATCAGGAATTCCGCTTTCGGCTGGCCGGCCTAGATCGCGATTCGAGTACGTTAGCCAATGCGTGCAGTCACTTCGATTCCCCCATCGGCTCTGCCAGCAGCCTCTTCAACGCGTCGGCCTTTTGCCCTTCGGTCAGTGGCAGCGAAGCAATCAGGGACAACGCTGTCGAAAACGGACCGTGACCATTCGCGTCTGCCTTGGCCGCTGCCGCGCCGTTGGTTGGCTGTTGCGGTGTCTCGTGACGCGGCTGGTCCTTGTTCTTGCCGAAAACTGGTCTCGGCAAAACGTCTGCCGCTGACTGACTCGGAGCTACCATTTGATCGCATCACACGTTTGCCGACTCAGTCTCAGCACTTGTTCTACGCCCGTTTTTGCGGCTTCTCCCCGAAGCGTGACGAATCCACGTTCGAGGTCGATGTCTGTTGGCGTGACCGCCAACGCGGCTCCGATCCTCGCTCCAGTGTCGTACAGAAACAGGAACAGGCTTCCCCACCATTTTGATCGCTCCGTCCCCGTCGTTCGCGCGACTCCATGCCGATTGACCACTTTGCAATCTGTGTGCTGACGCATCCGGCCGGTGAGTTTGGAACAGGTCTCCAACAGTCGTTCCAGTTCACTCAACGTCCACGCGACCGCGTTCTTGCGAGGCACTTTGACCGTCGGAATGCCGTCGATTGGCGGAGGCGGCACGAGTTTCCTTTTTGCCGCGAATCGCCACCAGACGACCAACGAATTGCGATCGCGCTTGGCTGACGATGCGGAGTGGTTCGCCAACTTCCAGCCCACATAAGCGTTGATGGTGTCTTCTGTCAGGTCAGCCAGATTCGCCCG
>CAZILR010000156.1:0-9433 GCA_964539995.1 uncultured Planctomyces sp. | reverse complement strand
GACTTCAGCGACCTTTTGCCGCGACATCCGAACTGGAACCGCTCCTGTGTGCCGCTCAATCGGCAATGCTCATGGTTGTGCCAGCAGGCACCGCACGGCTGAAGCGAGCCGCGTATCGTCTTCCGGCAACACGCTCCGCAAATCGAGCAGCACGTCGTTCTGTTGGATTCGTCCGAACACGCGGATTATTCCCAGCCGCAGTCTTCGCGACAGTTCGTCCTCTGAAATCGACTGCGACCGCAACCGTAACACGACCGTCGGCAGTTCGACTCCTGGCAGCGAACCGCCTCCGACGGTCGCCGTTTCATTGGCGATTTCCACACGGCAGTTCGGCAATTCGCCGATTGCGCCAAAGACCTGTTGAGCACGCAGTCGCAGCGAATCGACCGATGCCGAGAGCATCGCCAGCGTCGGAATCTCAGAGGCTGCGGCTCCTCGCAGGTAGGCGTCGAGCGTGGCTTGCAGCGCCGCCAGCGTCAGTTTGCCGATGCGAACGGCTCGTGCGAGCGGATGTTGTCGGATTCGCTCCACGAACTCATGCTTGCCGAGAATGATTCCACACTGCGGCCCTCCCAGCAGTTTGTCGCCGCTGCCGAGCACAACATCCGCTCCGGCGGCAAGACTTTGCTGGAATGTCGGTTCGGCAGGGAGTCCGAACTGTGCAACATCGATCAAGGCTCCGCTGCCGATGTCGTCGATCGCGATCACGCCGTGTCCTCTCGCGAGCGGTACGAGGTCATCAATGGCCGGCGTCTCGCTGAAACCAATCACGCGAAAATTCGACGGATGCACATGCATCACCGCTGCGGTGTTAGCCGTCATCGCCTTTTTGTAGTCGTCGAGATGCGTGCGATTCGTGGTGCCAATCTCTCGCAGCACTGCACCGCTGAGCGAGAAGATCTCCGGGAGCCGGAACGAACCGCCAATTTCAATCAGTTGCCCTCGTGAGAGGACGACCTCGCGACCCGCACACAGCGCTTGTAGGGTCAGCAGCGTTGCCGCCGCGTTGTTGTTGACGATCAACACATCCTCGCAGCCGGTCAGCGAACGGAATGTCGCTTCCAACTGATGCCCACGATAATGCCGTCCGGCCGTTTCGAGATCGACCTCGACGTTGCAGTGTCCGCCCAAGTCGCTCAACGCTTGCCGCGCGGCAGCCGACAGTGGTGCGCGACCCAGTCCGGTGTGCAACACAACGCCGGTCGCGTTAATGACTCGGCTGAGTTGTTGCTGGTCCGCGATCCGAGCATGCAGTTGTACTTGTACGGCCAGCAACTCCGTCCACTCGGTTCGATCCAGCAAGGCCGTTGGATTCTCGCCGTTGTTCGGCGAACCGTTCGATTGGGTGAGCTGTCGCCGAGCCCGAGTGAGTTGCTCGCGCACCCAGCCGAGCACCACCTCGCGTCCGTGTTCGGTGACGAGCGGTTCAACGATCACATGGCTCAACACGTCTTGAACCGGTGGCAGGCGTGACAAGATGTCGGACGACATTCGAATCCTCATGGGCAGTCGAAAAAAGTTCGCTCATTGTCCGAGGAATCGACACGCTCGCCAGTGAGTGAGCCGGGATTGGTGCTCGCGCTGAGGTTCGTGCGGTCACGCGAAATTTTCCGATTGGGAGGATTTTTTGTTTGCGGTTGACTGGCGAGACCGGTATTGTCTCTGCCTTGTTGGGTGGAAAATCTGCCCAATTGATCTTTGAAAATTGGTTGTATGTGGGTTTTAAGCCCAATAGGATCGCTGGCATGGCTGGGGACACCTTCATCACTGGCGAAGTGAGGCGGACGATCGATGATCGCTTCCGAATCACGCTGCCCGCCGAGATGTCGGAACTGGTGACGGATGCCGATGGCAACTGCATTCTGGCGAAGGAGCGAGCCGGATGTCTGAGTCTCTGGAAAGCGGCGGATTGGCAGAAACGGATTGACGACGGCGTCGCGATCCTCAAGCTGCGGATGCAGGCCGGTAAAATGGAATCGCGGTGGAGTGAAGTGCAGCGGCTCGGTCGGCTGCTTTCAACCCGATCGAAGACTGTGACGCTGGCCAATCGCTCGCGGCTGTTAATTCCAGAAGGCTTTCGCGAGTTTCTCGACGTGCCAGTGAACCAGGACGTGATGATCGTCGGCGCGGCGATTTGCGTGGAGATCTGGAATCCCGCCGCATGGCTGGAGACGTTGCGACAGGACATGCCGGAGTTTGGGCCGCTGTTCACGGACCTGTCGGCATGATGTTTTCCGTAGCCCTGTCGCTCCGCGGCAGGAAAGCCGGAGAACAAGCGGCCATCGAGAGCGTTTGGAAAGCCTATTGACGTTCGGCACTCCTGTCGCGGAGCGACAAGGCTACATCGGAGCTCGTCTTCCGCTCGCGAGACGCGGTCAAGGAGGACAAGATTTTGTTTCGCGAGCGGAACACGCGCTCCGAAGATTTGAGTGACCGATTACGAAACCCACATGGGCAGCCACCTCGCATGCCCGGTTCGAGAATGAGACGCGAAGACTCACTCAGAGTTTTCAATCCCGCTCACCCCGATTGAAGTCCACCACGGCACCACGGCGGACTCAGTAGGCAGGGATGCCGCAACTCGCTCGACCGGGCATGTGCTTTTTGTGTTTTATTTAACCGCAAGCCACAGGCACGCGCGTTGAGCGAAGCGCACGCCTGCGGTTAAACATGGCTCCGATCAGACAAAGAAATCCGGCAGTAACTCGGTTGTCGGATCGACGGCGTAGCTCGACAGATCGCTGACGCCTGACTCGCGCAGGATGTCCTCGTCGAGAAAGAATTGTCCCGTGCATTCGCGGCTGGGACGAGCGAGGATCGTGTAGGCCGCATCGGCGACGATCTCCGGCTTGCGACAGCGGCGGACGGAATCGTCACCGCCCAAGAGATTGCGGACGGCTGCCGTTGCGATCGCGGTTTGCGGCCACAGAGCGTTGACCGCGATGCCGACCGGCCGAAATTCCTCGGCCATGCCGAGCACGCACAGGCTCATGCCGAATTTCGACAGGCTGTAGGCCAAGTGCGGAGCGAACCACCGAGCTTCGATATTCAGCGGCGGTGCGAGATTCAGAATGTGCGGATTCGCTGCTTTCGAAAGATGCGGCAGACATGCCTGTGATGTGAGAAACGTGCCACGCACGTTGATGGCGTGGATCAGATCAAATCGTTTCGCGGGCGTGTCGAGCGTTCCCGCCAGAAACAGCGCGCTGGCGTTGTTGACCAGGATGTCGATGCCGCCAAACGTCTCGACGGCTCGCTGCACGGCCGAATGAATTTGCTCCTCGAACCGCACGTCGCAGAGACAGGCCAACCCATGCCCACCAGCCGCGTTGATCTGTTCGACGGCCGTATAAATCGTGCCGGGTAAACGAGGGTCTGGTTCGGTCGTCTTCGCAGCCACGGCGATGTTCGCGCCGTCGCGGGCGGCTCGGAGCGCGATCGCCAAGCCGATGCCACGACTGGCTCCCGTGATGAACAGCGTCTTGCCGGCCAAGCTGGGCATCGACGTGCTTTTCCTTGCGAAAGAAGTCCAAGCTGCGACAGCGACTATTCGTCGGTCTTCATCGCTTGTTTCTTGTTGTCGAGCTGGTACAGGGGCAGATAGCGGTAGTAAACCTCAAGCGTCAGTGCGTGAATGCTGGTCGACATGACTGGTCCAGCGGAGTGCCCAATGGGGGCCCAGCTTCCGGCGGCACAACCCTCTTTGATCTGGGTGCCGATGAGATGTCGTCGAGCGTTGCGATTCCAGGTGTCCCACTCCGGTCCCGGCAAGTTGTGCATCACTTGAGTCGCGTAGTACAGGAAATACGAGTCCCCTTTGGCACCGTTGAGGTTTGCCATCACATAGTTCATGCCTTCGACCATGGCTTTGTCGGTTCGCTTCATGCCAGCGTACTGGTTGCAGAGCAAGCCCACCGCAGACATCGCGGGGGTCGGGCCAGACTCAGGCATGTAGGAGAACAGTCCGCCATCCTTGCCTTTGGAGACGCTGGCCAAGAATTTCTTGGATTTGACGAGCGTCTGTGGGTTCACCTGTAAGCCAGCCATTTGAGCACTCTTCAATCCCATCAACTGCCAGCCGACCACAGAGGTATCACCAACCGTGGGCGGATTCGCCGTGTAGTGCCAGCCTCCCGATGAGTCGTTCTGTGCATCCTCAATGAACCGCACGGCGGCGACCGCCACATTCTTCAATTTTTGATCTTTGCTCAAGCCGTACGCTTCACAAACCGCAATGGTCGCCAAGCCATGTTCGTACATGCTGCCGCTTCCCAAGCGACCGGTCTTTTGATCTTGATTCCTCGCCATCCATTGGAGGCCTTTGAGAATGACTCCCTTGTATGGTCCACTGGACTCGTGTGTTTGACCTGCGGCAAAGAACGGAAGCAGTCCAAAAGCTGTCGCTGCCATTGGGTAATTCGCCGTGGCCTTATGAGCATGCGCCGAGCAACTGGGATCCTTGCACTGCTTCGTGAACTCAGAACAACCCCAACCACCGTCGGCGGCTTGATGCCGAGCCAGCCAGTTGGTTGCGGCCGCGACGGCTCGTTCGGAATCTGCTGTGCCACCGCCACTCGCCAACATTGCTTGTCGCGATCCTGAACCGCGACCGCCAAAGCCCTCACCCGCTCCGCCGCTGCCACCTTTGTCGCTGGTGCCAACTCCGACACCCACGCCGCCGGGCCCACGCACGGCCGGACCAGCGCCGATCGCATTGACGTCGAAGCCACCCAAGCCTCCAAAGGAGGCTCCGGTTGCGGCCGTGCCACCACCCGCCTCTTCAAAGACGGCTGAGTTGTCGTTGAACTGCGCGTCTTGCTCGATGGTAGCGGCTGGCGGTTCGGTCAATGATTCGGTGTTGAGGACGGTTGGCTCAATCGGCGTTTCGCCGACATCGAAATGTGTGATCGGCGTTTCTTCGACCGCTTGGTCCACTTCGGTGTCGAAGAAGACAACTTCCTGCAACAGTTTCTTTGCCTGTGGCGCACCGATCGCTACTCCCAGGACCGCGAAAATCAACACATGCATGCCGACACTCACGCCCCAGAATTTACCGTTCTCCTTGGCCCAACTGGAGACGTTGGCTTTGAATTCTTCCGGTGTGGGAATTGAGGACTTCAAGAATTCCAGAAACTTTTGCATGGCACACCTCAACGATTGAATTCCCGTCCGTCAGGCGGGGGTGTTACGAGCGAAACTGTTCATGAATTTCGTAGGCTGAGATCGTAGCTTCCCGGACAGGCCGGAACATCTTATGAGCGACTGCCGTTCGGGACATCCCCGGACTGCGAATTTTTGAGATCATTGGGAAGTGAGGCTGGCCGCGATTCCGTGTCGGGGGCGTCCGAGCCTTCCCATTCGGCAAAGATTCCGCCAGATGGCGAGGGGTCTTCTGGTGCTCCGGCATCCAGCCAGCGTTCGATGGCGGCGTGATCTGGCAGTGCCGTCGCGTCCAGGCTTTGGTTGACCGAAGGTCGAGTCCGTTTCCAGGCAATGCCGAGCACAACCACCGCCCCTGCCACGATCAACCACTGCCAGACATATCCATCATTCCGTTGCCGACGCAACGCCGATCTGGTCACGTTTTCTCGCCAGTGCAACCGGCCGATGAGCAGCGGAGCCCAGCGTTTCTTACCCATCGCGTCTTCGTAGGTGAACTGCTTCAAGAAGTAGCCGACGAACGTGGCTTCTTCGTGGATGCTCGGCTGGATGGCGAGTTCGGGGGGCTTGTCGTAGAAGACAAAGCAATACAACCCGGAACGCGACTCGTTGGTGACGCCCCAGGCTTCATAAACGTGCTTGGCACCCGCCGAATTCTCTTCGGCTTCGTGAACGAGTGCTCGGCGCAGGCTGACTTTCAGGCCGATCAACTCACCCCGGTATTTCTCGGGAGCTTCGGCCAGATGCGTGAAGTAG
The DNA here is from genome assembly GCA_964539995.1 of uncultured Planctomyces sp. Taxonomy (GTDB): domain Bacteria; phylum Planctomycetota; class Planctomycetia; order Planctomycetales; family Planctomycetaceae; genus SXKJ01. The sequence goes on along the minus strand of CAZILR010000156.1, from coordinate 3,517 downwards.
AGGTCTTTGCGAGACCGTTCCCACAAATCATCGAACGACTCGGTCATGCTCCAACGCATGAGTTTCCAGTAAGCCGGCATCTCTTCCCGCGCGAGCGGTTCTTTGTCGGTGACGGCCTGGAAGAGGTATTCGGCTTGAGAATGCTCCAACGGTTGTTGGTCATTCGGGCCGCTGACAAGTGTTTCGTTGTTTTTCTTTTCCGCCTGTGCGGAGTCTTCGTTGGGCTTCGCGATTGCGGCAGCGTCTTCTTGGACGTCATCGGCGATCCACTTCCACATCGCCGGATCGCGTGCCCAATAGATCATCATCCCGACGACCCACAACAGCATCACCATTCTCACCAAGCGGGACATGTCGCGGCGAGGGAATGAGTTCGGGGATCGTGAATGGAAAGTGGACATGATGGCTACGGCTGCGCGTCCGCGGGAAGCTCGACGAAACTGAGTTTGGTCAGCTTCTCACCGTTGGGCAATGTCTGTTTCGTGCAGACATCGACGATCTTCATCAGCTCCTCGTAGCGCAGTTTGGAACCGACTTGAACGATGACCTGGTCGAAGGGACTGTTCGCATCGCTGAGCACGGCCTTCAAGCGGCCATCCAATGCGGAGACCCCCGCGACATTCCCTTCGCCGATCGCGAGGGTCGCGATCCGGCCGCCGGGGGTTGAAAAGGCCGAGATCACGAGTGTGTTGAGAGCCTCAACCGCACTGCGATTGTTGTCGTCGTTGCCAGCCTTCTCACCACCCTGCACGCCCGCGACCGGCTTCGGCGGCGGCAGCTTGAGATTGATCTGCCCTTCGATCGGAGCCGGCTTGAACGTCATGATGAAGAACGCCAGCAATTGGAACGCCATGTCCAGCATCGCTGCCAGATTGAGTTCGACGCCACCTTCACTGTGTTTCTTTTTTCGACGACTCACAACGCACCTGCTCTATTACTCTGCTGATTAGCCGGCCCTGTCGGTTGCCTTGAGTGCAAACTTCCGAAAGCCATTGTCTTGGCAAGTCTTGATCACGAGATTGAGCAAACCAAACGGTGTGTCCTTATCAGCTCGCACTACAACCGTCGTGGGAAGGTCGTCCGTGTCCTTGAAGTTTCCTGATTTTCGCTTGGCCTCGAGACGCGCCATTTTGGCTTCAGCCTTGAGGTAGGGAACAATGTCTTGCGGCAACGAATAGACCACCAACTGCCCCTCTTTGTTCACGTTGAGAACCAGCAAGCTTTCCTCACCCTGCGTTTCGACCGGGCGTGCTGAGCCAACCACCGGCAACTTCAGCGACAAATCCAGCGATGCTGCCTTAAAGCTGCTCACCAGCATGAAAAACGTGATCAACTGAAACACCATGTCGAGCATGGGTGTCAGATCAGCTTCGCCTTCACTTTTTGAGCCGGACATGGTTGCTCGGGCTTAAGAGGTCAGAGGTAGAGGTCAGACTTACGCGGGTTTTGGTGCCGGTGCAGCCGCTGGAGCGGGTGCTGCTGGTGCTTTCGCAGCGGCCTTGGCGGCGTTCGCCAGTTTCCGGACGAACTCATCCGCCGCATACATGGTCGTCGAGCTGATGGACGCCACACGGTTCTTGAAGACCGCAAAGAAGAAAATCGCCGGCACCGAGAGGGCGACCCCCATGAAGGTGACGACGAGAGCTTCGGAAATCGCTTCGGCCACTTCGTTGGCCTTGATGCCAGCATCGGATCGGGCGATGACCATGAAACTGGCGATCATCCCTTTCAGAGTGCCGAGCAAACCGATCATCGGCCCCAGTGAACCGAGAACGGCCAACATGCTGATCTTCTTTTCCATCTCAACGACTTGCACCTCAGCCGTCCGTTCCATCGCATCGCGAGCTTCCGCCAATCCGGCCGACAACTCTCCCAACCCCGCCGACGCATATCGGCTGAATAGGCAATCCTTTTCTTTGATTCCCTGGTAAACCCCCTTGTAGTCTCGCTTCTCCATTTTTTGTTTCAGGTCATCCATCAATTCGGGCGGCATTGCCACGATGGGCCGAATGTCGATGAACAACCGGCTGACCAATTGGATGAAGTAACACGACAGGATGATGATGAAGACGCCGATGGCCCCCGAGATTCGGAGAATCCAGATCACGACATTCTCTTGGGAATGGCCTTCCGCCGCTGGCGCGGCCTCGTCTTTCTTCGCTTTCTTGGGGGCGGGCTTTTCCGCTGGCTCCTCTTCGGCAGCAGGCTCCTCGGCTTCCTGAGCAACGACCGTCGGTGTCGTGATCCAGAACGTCCCGACCGAATTGGCCACGAGAGCCAACAACAGCACCATCCAAGCCAGCCGCTTCGAGCGGTCAGGTGAGCCAATCATTACGCAGACCTCGTTGAAAAATCGTCAGACAGGAGTTCGAGGAATCGCGGTCACGACATCCCTTGCGACCGCCGCCGAAGAAAGACGGACTTGCAAACCCGCAGTCACCACGAAACATTCGCCACGATTTGGCAAGAGCGATTTGCCGCTTCGCAGTCCGCGATGACACGCGATTCCAACCGGGGACAGCCTGTCACACCGACCGGAACGAGCGGGACATGCTACAGTGCCTCTTGACCGCAAGAAAGTGTGCGGGAGCCTCGACGGAACCCGCCTTGGAGGTCCGTCGAGCCGACTTGACGAACCGGCTCAGGCCCGATTTGGTAACGCCGTTCTTCTCCCCCCGCCACGGGCACAATTCATGCGACTCCGGTACGAAATCACGGTTGAGGATCAACTGGCCTTCAATCTGCATTTCCAAAAGAATTCGCCGACACTCAGACGAAATCGATTCGCGATCGTGTTGTCAGTAGCGGTCTTCCTGATCGCCTCATTTGGAGCGATGGCGGAGCTTTTGCATCGACCGAAATTCGCCTGGATGGGTGTTGTGGCTGCGGTCTTATTTGCCGTGATCTACCCGCAAACTTGGCGGCGAAGCGCGAAGCGCCTCACTTCGAGACTCATCCAAGAACGGCCGAATCAAGCTTTGTTCGGCCGTCGCGTTTCTGAAATTCGTGAATCGGGCTTATTCACCTGCTCCGACTTCGTCGAGACGATGTTTTTTTGGAAAGCCATCGAGCGAATCGAGACGTTGCCGGGTCATACGTTCGTGTATCTCGCGACCGTCTCTGCGGTGGTGATTCCCGAACACAACGTCCTGGAAGGTGATTACCATTCGTTCGTCGATCAGTTGCGACGCCGCTGGCAAGAGGCTCGTGGAGTGGCATCTCACGACGACTTGGATCATCGCTGAAAGGCGACCAGATCGCTTCCACGCTGGCTGTCGCGGAACTCGTGAGAGTTTCGGCCTGAAGTCTCACGACTTCAGCGACCTTTTGCCGCTATATCCGAACTGGAACCGCTCTAAGTTGAGCCACTGCCACGGTTCGTTGCTTGGAAGATCTGAGCCAGGCGTGGCGGAGATGATTGCTGGCCGTTGAGAGCTATCTTCGTCAGCCCAGCCGAAGCGTGTGTTGTTCAGCGGCGCGTGTCGTCACTGGGTGTTCAATACACCGACGGTTCGCT
>CAZILR010000155.1:0-9484 GCA_964539995.1 uncultured Planctomyces sp. | reverse complement strand
GCAACTCGATCATCGACGACGACGATCTTGCGATGATTCCGCAGGTTCAGCGACCACCGCTCGCGAAACGTCTGGCCGGGCAAAAAGGTCGCGATCTGAATTCCCGCTTCACGCATCGGTTTCAAGAATCGCTTGGTCAGCCAGAACGAGCCGAACCCGTCGTACAAAAATCGCACGCGGACCCCTTCCTGGGCTTTGCGAATCAGCAAGTCTCGAATGCGTGTTCCCGTCCGATCCGGCTGCCAGATGTAGTATTCGAGATGAATCGACTCGCGTGCGTTGAGCAACGCCTGCTCAATCAACCCCAGCGTGCGATTGGTGTCCGTGAGTAACTCGATGTCGTTTCCATCGGTCGGCCAACAATCCGTCAACCGCTGGGCCAACCGCATCAGCCGCCGAGTCGATAGCCGGTCCTCTTCGCGTGGCAGCCGCAGAGGTTCCGGTGGTTGCGGCCGTTGTTCGGCCAACTGCTCGGTCGATTGCAGTTTTGACGCCTTGCGGCGCTCGACCCGATTGACTCCAAATAGCAAGAAAAGAACTGCCCCCCCGAACGGGATGACCACGATCGTCAACATCCAGGCGACGCTTGACACCGGCTGCCGCTTTTTGACGAGCAACACGACGGGCAACAAAAACAGCGTCAGCCCGTATCCGAGAATCGAAAGTAGCCAACCTAAATACGTCATCGCCTTGCTCGCAGCGACCGGCAGTCCGCCCGTCGTTCGTGAGCAAAGCAACCTCGAATCAATGCGCCAAGGTCGTCTTTCGAGGAACTCGATGCCAAAGAGGCCATCATCTGCGACGGTGCCTGTGCGAAAGTGCCACGTTCAGATCAGCAACCTTCGCGACTCAGCCGCCGGCGTTCGGCCGAGATGAATCGCGACTATGCAATGTCTTCAACAACAATTCCGCGCGAGAATGCACGTCGTAGATTCGGTAGATCTCGCGAGCATGGTTATGCACGGTGTGTTGGCTGATACCAAGTTTACCGGCGACTTGTTTTTCCAAGAGTCCCTTAAGGAACAGATCGAACACTCGCCGCTGCGCGGGACTCAGCCCCTCTTTGGGCAGCGATGGCGGTTCTTCGGATCGTGATGGCGGCCGTGTCGAGGCGACGTCTCGCGGGTCGCACGTCTCACTCTCGGAGCTCAATTCGTCACGCCCACTGGGATCGAACGACAGGACCACGTTCACCGCGCCGAATCGAAGTTGCTGCCCAGGGACCACTGCGGCGGTTTGCACACGCGTTTCTTCGACGAATGTTCCATTCCGACTGTTCAGGTCGAAAATCGTGACCCCCGCAGGGGCGACCAAGAACTTCGCATGCCGACGCGAAACGCTGCTGTCCGGCAAATAGATATCGGCCTTCGACGATCGACCAACCACGACGTCGCCCAATTTGAGCCGAATGGTTGAGAGAGGTCGATTTCCGAGGCGATGCACCAAAAAGAGTTCGGAGTCCATCGTTGCACCAGGCCCTCAACCGCAGGTGTTCATTCCGTCTTCTCCCCACGGCTTTCGGGAGTCTCACAGATTCGATTGCCTGACCTCCCTGAAAAGGCATGTTCAGTTAATCGGCAGGATAATTCGTTCAAACCGCAGTCACAACGCATGGCCACTTTCCAGGAATCCACACATAAGTCGGTCCTTCACGAAAATGTCTCAGTGACTTTTCCCTAAAAATGACCTGTTGAGGTCATGGCCTAGAACCTTTCTGGATTCAGAATCGGCTCCTGCTTCAAGCAGCACGAGTCATTAGGCACGCATCGCGTGAGACAGTCCGTCCATTTGTTCAAAATGGCTCATTTTCTCCGAATGCAGTCTCAGTGCTGGAAGTGAAACGGTGCTTTTTGGCCAGAGGCGATGGAACCTCGTTTCATTCTGGAGAAGTCACATGGTGGATATCAGCGGCCATTATGAGTGGTCGAATACGAGTGGTTCGCCGTTTACTCAGGAAGTGTTGCGGCTTGATGTTGATGGTGCTTTTCCGCAAATGGCGGCCAGTGGAACCGGAACGGCTGGCCTACAGTTCAACGCTCATTGGGTGGCACGTCCCTTGACGGCGAATTCAACGTCATCAGGCACGGAATGGTCCGGTCCACTGTTTTTCAAGCACGGTAATTCCAACTTGATCCCATTCAGTCAGGTGACAATGCGTCTGGTGGGAACAACGCTGCGAGCGACTTTTAGCGGAGCAGGGCTTGCCGATCGTGTTCGAGACTATGAGTTCAAGTCTCGCTTCTTCCACGAAGTCACCTTTGAGTTTGACTCCGAAGAGGGCCTGAACTCAAGTTTGGAGTATCAGACTCACGCGCACCCCGATCGACCGGCCTCTCTGTCCAATGAAACGCTCTCGATTGACACGGTGTTTGAGCGAGCCGGTTTCCGGGTGACGCGAACAGGACAAGACGGTGACGTGCCATCTGACGTCGCTGGCTCCAATCAGCGTTGGAGCAATGCCGAGATGCATGACGCCATGCAGACGCATTTCTCGCAACTCGCCGGTCTCCCGCCAAATTTGGCCAATCAAGCACGCTGGGCTTTGTGGACGTTTTTCGCCGGCCTGCATGAAGACGGAACTGGACTCGGTGGAATCATGTTCGATTTCACCGGCACGGTGCAGAGGCAGGGAACAGCCCTGTTCCTGAACTCGTTTGTCTCACTGCCGCCTGCCAGCGAGCCGAACAAAGATGCTTGGCGGCAACGCATGGCATTTTGGACGGCCATTCATGAAATGGGCCACGCCTTCAACCTGGTACACGCCTGGGATAAGGAGTCATCGGCATCCTGGATTCCGATGAGCGGAGGCTACGAATTACGTTCGTTCATGAATTACCCGTATCTCTATGAAACCGGCTCCGAGTCCGACGCGAACACGATCCGATTTTTTCGAGATTTCCTGTTCCGATTCTCGGACGACGAGCTGCTCTTTTTGCGACACGCTCCCGAGCAATTTGTGATCATGGGCGGCGACCGGTGGGCGAAGAACCATGCCCTGGAACAGGCTCGTCACTCGCCGGCTCCGGATTTCAACCTGGAGTTACGAGTGAATCGGACGAACGCCGAGTTCGAGTTTCTCGAACCCGTCGTGCTGGAAATCAAATTGACCAACAAATCGGGGCAACCGAAGTTGCTGCCGGATCGCTTGCTGACTCTCGCGGATCGCCTCACGGTCTTAGTGGAGAGACGAAACCGCGGGGAGACCGCTTTTCACCCATACGCTCATTACTGCCGTCAGTCCAAGGAGATTGTTCTCAATCCTGGCGAGTCATTCTACGAATCGCTGTTTCTCTCAGTGGATGGCGACGGCTGGCTCATCGACGAGCCTGGACACTATGTGGTGCAAGTTTGTCTGCACCTCCCCGACGAAGATGTGTTGTCCAATCGTTTGGCCGTGCGCGTCACTCCACCCCAAAGTTGGGATGAAGAGTATCTCGCTCAGGACTACTTCAGTGATGCGATCGGTCGAGTATTGACGTTCGATGGCAGCCACGTTTTGACCTCGGCGAACGATACGCTGCAAGAGGTCGTCGCGAAGTTGCCAGGCCGAAACGCGGCAGTCCACGCACAGGTGGCGTTAGCGCTTCCGCGGCTACGAGACTTCAAGCGGCTGTCTCCGCGAGACCAAACCGAGGGGCCGGGGCGTTATCGATTACGAGAATCGCCCGCTGACGACGCGTCTTCGGCGGAGCTCGCCAAAGTGTTGAGCCAGAGCTCGGAACAAGCCGACCGAGCGGCTGGCGTCTTGGGACACATCGACTACCACGACTACACCGATCGCTGCGCCGTTGCGATGAAACGGAAGGGTGACGCTGACGCTTCTCGATCTTTAGGTCAGCAGTTGCTCAAGACATTCCAGTCGCGACAGGTTCTGCCTCGAGTCCTGAACGAAATCGCCCACCAATTCCACTTGGAGGATTCCGACGAAGGGCCGCCACGACGGCGGCGGCGGGACTCTCGCTAGGAACCCAACCGGACCAAGTTTTTCAGTTTCACTTTCCAGGAGCCGCCAAATGGACGAACTGCTCACCGCCGAGCGCGATAGCTTGGTCACTCTGGCGTTGTTGTCGCGAGTGTACCTGCAATTTGACCCGCCGATTTCGGTGGGTTCCGCGACACCAACCCACTTTGCAGGGCTCAACATTCATTCGTGTGTGATTGATAACGTGGATGGTGAAGTCTTGGCTTTGGATCGCAACTCGATCCATGCGGACCAAAGCCCGGTACAACATGGCGAGCAACGTGCTGTTCGCGCGGCGATCCAGCGAATTCTGCAAAAACGTCCTCGTCCCGCTGGGATGACAATCGAGTCTTATTACCGCTCAAACATGTTCATGGCGGCGGGAGCTCAGCCGGGCGATTTCGTACGCGTCGGCTGCTCGCTCTACAACACGCTCGACCCGTGCCCGATGTGTGCGAGCACTCTGCTGGTCGTGCGCATGAAACGAGTGTCGTATGTCGTGCCAGACCTGAAATTTCACGGCGTGTGGGAGCATCTCAAGCAGACCTATTACGCTGCCGACGAATCCATCCACAACCGGATCTCTCTTAGCGCCGGCAACTCGCCGCTCATCGCGGACACGCGGCAACTGGTCGATGATCTCGACAAGAAGATTTCGCAGCTTCGTGCGGACGGTGTTCGCGATACGCACCTCTTCGATCATTGCCGTGACCTGATGGTTCGAGCGGTGGACGCACTTCGCCCCCTGACGGATGCCGCGCTGGTCACAACGGGTGCTGACAAAGATCGCAACGCTCGAACGCTCCTCGATCTCAAACGGCTTTGCAACTTTTCCACTTGAGCCTTCTTCGGGAGACCAAGTCCTTCAGTTCACTTCTGGACCCAACCACGGAGCACACAAATGAGACGACTCACGTTGACCGCGTTTTTTCTCAACGTCGCCATGAGTTTTATCGCGGCAGGACATGGCCTCGCCGCCGATCCACCGAGCGGAGCGGCCGCAGCGCCACCCTTTCCTGATTTCAGAACACTGACCCGTGACGAGCTTGTCGAGGTCGAGAAGTACTTCAAAGACCATCCCCAAGAGAAGCCGTTTACTCTCAGCCAAAAATTTCCGACGGACCCGCCGCCAACCGTGAAGTACCCGTGGAAGCAATTCGATCCCACGAAGAATTGGAAAGAGTATCTGAGAGCGGTTCTGCAATACTGCTACGACGGCAATCAGAAAGTGGGCTGGAATGCCCTGCCCAGCGAGGATGGGATTGATCGTCGAACTTGGTTTCATGGCCCGTGGCTGCATTGGGGCCGAAATGGGCGTGAGGCTCTGCACGGATTGACTCACGAACGAGCTTCGCAGCCTGGCGAGTTGGCGATGTCCCAGACGACGGTTTTTCAGAATTGGGCGGTCTCTTTGTACAACGCGCCAGGAGGATTCATCTTCGGCAAAGTCTGGCGTGACCGCTTGAATCCGGACGTCAAGCAGGCTCTTTTTCCTGATGGGACGGTCTCCATCAAGCTCTTGTTTACGCAGGCCAACAAGGACGAGGTGCCGTATCTCGAAGGCGCGCCCGAATGGGACGCTCAAATCTATCAGTCTGTTGTCACCCCGACGAATCCGAATTTGCGCCGCAAGATTCAGACGGTCCGGCTGCTGCAAATCGACATCGCGGTTCGCGATACCCAGGTCGATGAACCTCGAGTTCCGGGTGGGACCGGCTGGGTTTTCGGAACATTCACCTACAACTCGAAAGCCCCTGGAGCGACCCCGTGGGACAAAGTGGAACCGGTCGGAATCATGTGGGGCAACGATCCCGGCGTGAGAGTGGCCGACATCCGTAAAGGGAAGACGCTCACTCAAACGATTATCAACGAGTCCCCGGACCTGCCCTTCCAGCACCTGGGGTGGGCGAACCGCCTGAATGGACCCGTCGATAATCCCATTTCTTCCTGCTTGTCCTGCCACTCAACCGCACAATGGCCACTGGGCGGATTCTCGCTCGTGCCGGGAAGAAAGGTGCTCCCGGACTCGGACGAATGGATGACTTGGTTTCGGAATATCAAAGCCGGGCAGCCATTCACTCCAGGAAAAACTTCGCTGGACTACTCGCTGCAGCTCTCCGTCGGAATTCAGAATTTTTACGAGTGGACGGCTCAGAAAGAGAACATGGGTGGCGAGAGCCAGTTCGGCGTCCCCAGTCCAAGTGCGATCCGGCGACCAGTGGTTCGAGAATTTCCATTCTCGCGTGGTGGTGACGAATGAGGGTTTTCACGTCAAGACCCGCCCGTTGATTTTGTGTTTGCTGACTTCGCACTCGCGTCAGCTCAGGTCGAGTGTTCCGCTTCAAAACTTTGTCGAACGAACTTCCTTAACCTCAGGAGACTCATCATGCCGTTTCATGTGATTCGCGGTACGTTCCATGTCACCGGGTATTCCCCCGATGGCGACTCGCTCCGTTTCCAGGCACTCGACGGTCAGAACTGGGATTTGCTTGATGGTCCTCCCGTGAACTTGAATGCGCGGCAGCATGCGCAGCTTCGTCTGGAAGCGATCGACACTCTGGAAACCCACTACCAGGGCGATCATCAACCGACCGCGTTGGCCCATGCGGCGCGTGATGCGCTGTTGTCGATGCTGGGCATCACGAACATCGTGTGGAATGCGGCGGAAACGAAGGTTCTGTCGGCCAATGACGGGACCGTTGGTTACATCGTCAGTCGCATCGTTGAACCGAATCGTCGGCCGGTGTCCTTTGTGTTTGCCGGAGTCCCAGCGGAGGCCGATGGTTCGCAGCTCTATTTCGATGCGAATCGTCTGCGGCAGAGTGTCAATTTTCAGTTGCTCGAACAGGGACTGGCCTATCCCACTTATTACAAAGGTCTGTTTCCCGATCTGAGGCAGGCCTGCACGGCCGCCACGCAGCATGCTCGGCAACAACAACTTGGTGTGTGGCCAGTCGATCGAACGCAGTCAGGCGTTGATGTCACCAGTCTCGATGTGATTACCGATCATGAGGTCATCCTCCCGAAACTGTTTCGTCGGCTCGCGGAGTACCTCCGCGGTGGCGGAACGGTGCATGGATTCCTCCCTTGGCTGGAAACTCGACAGGAGGGTGTCCTGGTGATTTCGCCTCAGGTGCATCCCACCCACTTCGATACGGTGATTGACGTGACAGGCTCCGTTGTGCGGATGACAGAACCGCCAGAGAACCTGATCTTTGAAGGCTAACCGCGTAGAAACGAGAGGTCCGACTGGATCGAGCTGACGGCAAATCGCCTGACCAGGTCATCGCAGCCCACCTTTCGCGTGTCCGAATTTCGGCACTCACGCCGAGTGACGACGACCTCTTTCCCTTATCTCTCACTGGAGTCCCATGATGGCCAAAAAAAGCACTGCCAAAACACCTCATCAAAGAACCTGTGCCTGCTTGCAAGTCCATTTCGGGTTGCTCGATTCGCACCCGGAATTCCGCACGAATCAAGCGCGGTTGCAAGAGTACACGCAGTATTGCGTCAACGTGGGAGCCTCGGCTTTGCGCGTCGGCGTGACGAAAGTCCCCGTCGTTGTGCATGTCGTCCACAAGACGGCCGCTGAAAACATTTCCGATGCGCAGATCAAGAGCCAGATCGCCGTCTTGAACAAGGATTTTCGAGCCACGAACGCGGACATCACGAAGGTTCCCACGGGATTCAAACCTCGGATCGGCGACGCGCGGATCGAGTTCTTCCTGGCCACTAAAGACCCGCAAGGCAAACCGACCAACGGCATCACTCGGACGGCGACCACTCGGCCATCTTTCTCGCAAGATGACGGAGTCAAAAAGAAGGCCACGGGAGGAATCGCTCCGTGGGACACCAAGCGCTACCTCAACATTTGGGTCTGCACGCTGTCCGGCGGTTTATTGGGCTATGCGCAATTTCCGGGTGGCCCGATCGCCACCGATGGCGTCGTGGTCCTCAACACGGCGTTTGGCACCAGCGGAACGGCGGCAGCCCCGTTCAACAAGGGTCGCACCACCACTCACGAAGTCGGCCACTACTTCAATCTGTCTCACATTTGGGGAGAGAGCCGTATTCAAACTTGCGAGGACGGCGACTTCGTGACGGACACTCCGAATCAGTTCGGGCCGAACAATGGTAAGCCGGCGTTTCCACACATCTCGTGCAACAACGGCCCCAACGGAGACATGTTCATGAATTACATGGACTATGTGGACGACGCGGCGATGTTTATGTTCTCCGCGGGGCAGGTGACGCGAATGCAAGCATGTCTGGACAACGCGCGCAGCCAGTTGGGAACATGACCGGAGACGGTCACGAGCAACCTCTGTGAAACGAGCGCCATCATGCCGAAAACTTCGATTTCGGTTTCCCAACTTTTCGGAAAGTGGGTGCATTCCCACGAAGAAGACACGGAAACCGCGAAGGTCTTTCGGCCCGGCGGGGCTCCGTTGCCGCCGTCACGAGGCCGGATTGCCTTCGATCTGCGATCCGATGCGACCTGCGACTATCAAAGCCTTGCTCGGGATGACCGCCACGAGTCCAGCGGCGGGCATTGGCGATTCGATGCGACCACAGGGACGTTGTCGGTCACACTACCCGACGGATCGACTCAAGACTTCCTCGTTTTGTCAGTTAACAAAGACAAGCTCGTCGTCCAGCAACCACGGTGAACTTCACGGCAGGCGATGGTCACGTCAAACTCCGCCGGTTGCTCTCGGATTTCCCGAAGCCCCAGCCAGGAGGATTCATGACTGCCACCGCCACTGCCGTCGAGCATGTGCTCGTTGTCCCGACTCTGCTGTTTCACGAGGTCGGCTACTTTCAGGGCTTCAATCCCGACTCGGATCGCTATCTGAAAACGCTGCTCGATCCGGCCTACACCAGTTACCGGCCGCGCGACACGATGGAGCAAGATCCCAGCTTCAAACAGCTCATCCCGTATTGCGTCTTTCGCTGCGGCGATCAGATTTTCTCGTACCGCCGAGACAAGGGGCAGGGGGAATCGCGGTTGCTCGGCAAGCGATCGGTTGGCATCGGCGGGCACATCAGTTCGATTGATGAAAACGCTGGCGGGTCGTCGTACCTCGAAGGGATGCGTCGCGAGATCGAGGAGGAAGTCTTCCTCGAAGCCGGCTATCGTCATCGTTGTGTCGGGCTGATCAACGACGATTTGACCGAAGTTGGCAAAGTTCATCTGGGCATCGTTCACATTTTTGAGTTGGACGCGCCCCAAGTTCGCCCACGCGAACAGTCGATAATCCAGACAGGCTTTGCCACGCCTGCGGAACTGGTGCGTGACCGCGACCAGTTCGAGACGTGGTCCCAAATTTGTCTGGATCACCTGTTTGCCTCAGCTTGACGCTCGATGCCGGAACGGATTCGCGGCGAGACGTCCAGCGGCAAAATGTGCCACTGTTACTTCTGCCACGGGGGGCGTGGCAAATTGCGACAAAGGAGTGTCAAGCGATGAAGATTTCTCTGCGAGCGAAATTCTGGGCTGGAGCTGTCACCGTCGTGGCGACG